>JAPLCS010000370.1:15607-21038 GCA_026392145.1 Fimbriimonadales bacterium
ACACGAGATAATGCTTTGGTTTATGCCAAGGGCGAGGAGATTGCTCGGACAGTGGTACCGAGTTCCATGAGTTATGCCGATGCGAGTAATTTGTTGACTTCGTTCCTTCGTAAATGTAGGTTAGAAAGTGCAAGCAAGGGAGCGAAGAAAAGTTCGGGTTATCCTTTTGATGGTGAGGCCGGAATGATCGAATTTGCCGACTCCAAGCGGACGATTCTTTCAGAGAGCGAATCAACTAACTTGATGTTAAACAGGATTTTGAGGATTCGGCAAACAGCGGTTATGATTGCAAGAGCTCAAACGAATCGCTATCAATCTGAACCTGTAGCGATGACCGTTAATGTTGAGCCAAATCCGATGGTATTGAGAGCGGGTGAGGTGATTGCTGAGAGCAAAATTGATGGGAAGCAGTCTGAAATTGTAGTGTTTCAAGAGATTACTGAGTTCGTAAGGACTTATGTTAATACTCGTGCGCGTCGATTAAAGATGATTCCTGTTCGTGGGCGGGATGGCGAGACGTTTGGTGAATTGACCATTGACCAGATGTTATCTGCAGTGAGCCTGGTGCGCTCTGCTCCAAGACTGTTGAGAATTCAGGCCGTTGCGATCGCTGATACGCGAGCAGCTGACCCTTTACGGTTCGAAATTGTGATTAAATAGTGCAAGATAATGGGGTTTGAGATTCAAAGCTCATTGTTGAAAACATGTCACCCAAAACTGTATTAGCAATCGACCCAGGTACCGCGAAATGTGGCATGGCGTTGGTGCGTCGAGATGAAAACGGCAAAGTCCAATTACTCTGGAATGATGTGGTTCCGATTGATGCCGTATTGGTGAAAATGCATGAAGCCTATATTGTTGATGAGTTTCACCTTGTGATACTTGGTGATTCCACGGGGTCCAAGCAAGTCAAGGCTGCGATTCGAAAGCAGTTTTCAAGTATGGGGCTGTTGGTCATTGATGAGACGAACACCACTATGCATGCTCGAGAGCGGTATTGGGAGCATCACCCACGGAAAGGGTGGCGCAAGTTTTGGCCCGCTACTCTGCAAGTACCGCCTGTGCCTTATGATGATTTCGCTGCTATGGTTCTCGCCGAGAGAGTCCTTATTGAGTCCTAGCATCGGGTTCAGGAATTGTGCTGATTCAGCAGTAAATCGGATACCAGTTCAAGCCGAGTTTCTTCGAATGACTCGCTCACACATTCTTGCATTCTAGCGCTGATGTCGGCCGGTGACGTAGGCCATTTCGACGCCGAAGGGCGGCTCTTCATCGACGGGGCATAGGCAATCCAGTACCCGTCATGTGATTTGTGTAATCGTGATCCCAAACTTCCGCGTTCACGAAGAGCAATAGTCATCTGCTTCCACGCTTCAATAAAGCTCACTTCTGTGCCTGCTTTGAGTTTCCACTTGTAAATAACAGCAAAGGTTGGCTGAATAGTATGCATATCCATTTCTACGTTCATCCCAGGTTATGATTTTTCCGTGAAAGGCTCAAAAAGGTACACTTAAACCTATGTCCCCCCAAATTCGGAACATCGGCATTATTGCGCACGTTGACCATGGCAAAACTACGCTCGTTGACGCCATCTTCAAGCAAGCTGGACTTTTCCGAGATAATCAACAAGTTGCTAACCGGGTAATGGACAGTAATGACCTTGAGCGGGAGAAAGGAATCACTATCTTGTCTAAGGTCGCTTCGGTCAATTATCTTGGCACCAAGATCAACATTGTCGACACTCCGGGACACGCTGACTTTGGTGGGGAAGTAGAGCGAGTTCTAAGTATGGTGGATGGAGTTTTACTGGTTGTGGATGCCAATGAAGGGCCCATGCCGCAAACTCGATTCGTGCTAAAGAAGGCGTTTCAAAATGGACTGAAACCACTCGTCTTTATCAATAAAATTGACCGAGAAAATGCACGTCCTGCCTACGCTTATGATAAGACATTAGACTTGTTTATAGATCTAGGTGCGGATGAAGATGATTTGTTCTTCCCTGTACTTTATGGGTCTGGGCAAGCTGGATACGCTCGATCGACCCCGGAAGGTACCGAAACAGATATGCGGTTACTTTTTGAGGCGATTGTTGAGCACGTACCGCTACCGAGAGTTGAGCACGAGGGCCCGTTCAGACTTCAGGTTAATAATCTTGACTACAGTGAATACCTGGGTCGAATGTTTGGTGGAAAGGTTCTGAGAGGTTCTGTGAAAGTAGGGGACCGAGTTGAAATGCTGCGAGAGGAGCAAACTAAGAAGGCTGCCTTTAATGTGACCAAACTTTGGACTTATGAGGGAATTCAACTTAAGGAAGTGGATTCTGTTGCGGCGGGTGAGATTGCCATGCTTGCTGGATTGGACAATGTACTTATTTCTGATACGATTGCTCATGTTGATACAAGTGAGGCGTTACCGCCTATTAAGGTTGAACCTAGTACTTTGTCGATGAACTTTTATGCGAATAATTCACCGCTGTCTGGCAAGGATGGAGGCAAATTCTTGACCATTCACAAGATTCGTGAGCGTGTTGAGAAGGAAGAAGCTGTCTCGGTTTCTGTAAAGATTGATAAGACGGCTGCTTCGGATACTGTGAAGACTCAGGCTCGGGGTGAACTGCAACTTGCGATTCTCATTGAAACAATGAGAAGAGAAGGCTTTGAAATGCAAATTTCGCGGCCACAAGTTATCTATAAGCGAGACGAGCAGGGCAAGATTGAGGAGCCGTATGAAGTGGCAACATTGGAAGTGCCAGAAGATGCGGTGGGTGGAGTCATGGAAGAGATGAGCCGGCGTAAAGGAGATTTGGTTGACATGCGAACTAATGACAACGGAACCCAAAGCTTGGAATACTCTGTTCCAACGAGGGGCCTTATCGGGTTCCGTTCGACCTTCTTGACTCTCACGCGTGGCTTAGGCCTTATTAGTTCTTTGTTTGATGGTTATCGGCCTTACAAGGGAGAAGTTGCCAGCAGAACTCAGGGCTCGTTGATTTCAAAAGGTCCGGGCAAGGTCACGCGCTATGCGTATGAGGACGTTCAGGAGCGGGGCACGATGTTTTATCCGGTAGGAACGGACGTCTATGCAGGGATGATTGTTGGAGCTTGTAGTCGAGACGAGGACATGATTGTGAACTGTACGCGAGAAAAGGCAGCGAATAACATTCGATCAGCAAACTCCGAAGCGACTACCGTTATTGATGCTCACAAGGATTTTTCACTGTAGCAGGCGCTGGCGTGGTTGCGAGATGATGAGTTGCTCGAAGTCACACCGAAGCAACTTCGTTTCAGGAAGAAGGTTCTGGACCATAGTGAGCGACGAGTGGCAGAACGACGTAGCGACGTTGTGGTCTAGTTATTTAGCTTTGGGTGTCGCGAAGGTATTTCATCATGGCGTTCAGGGTTTCTTCTGAGCAGTGATGTTCAATGCCTTCGGCATCTATCTCAGCTGTCTCCTTAGAGACCCCAAGAAACAAGAGGAACGATTGAACTTGTTCATGTCTTTCCCTTGATTTGTCGGCGATGTTTTTACCCTCAGGCGTAAGTTGGACGGTTTTGTACTTTTCTGCTTCCACTAAACCTGCGATAACGAGCTTTCGAATTCGTTTTGAAACCGTTACCGTCGAAACATTCAAATTGGTCGCTATGTCCGTGATTCTTGCCGATCCACTCTCTCGAACAAGGTCATCAATGAGTTCAACATAATCTTCGTTGAGCTCTTGACTATGATCTAACCGTGTGCGCTGAAATTTGTTCAAGGGAGACTCTGCCTGCTCGACGTCTAAGCATTCTGCTGTTTTAATTTTAAGCCAAAGTTGAAATGATTGTGATCCAATTAAGAAGGTTAAGCCCACTTTGAACCTGAGCAAGTATACTATGGCTCGAAAATGTCGTATTCCAAAATTTACACTTCGGAAAGCGTGAGCGAAGGGCATCCAGATAAACTCGCGGACCAGATTTCTGACGCCTTGCTTGATGAATGCTTAAAGCAGGACCCCAAGGCACGAGCGGCGATTGAGACATTTCTTGCCCATGGTGTAGCAGTTATCGCTGGCGAAGTTACGCTAGATGGCTATGTGGATGTAAGTGGAATCGTTCGTAAAACGATTAAGGATGTTGGATACGTTAATGCTGAGTTAGGATTCGATGGAGATACGTGCGGCGTCATGGTCAGTATCCAGGAACAGTCCCCAGATATTGCAATGGGAGTTGATACCGGTGGTGCAGGGGATCAAGGCATGATGTTTGGATATGCCGTGAATGAAACTCCTGAACTGATGCCACTCACCATTTCAATTTCACACGCTTTGATGGCACAAGCGGCACGAGTGCGAAGAGCCATGCCAAGTTTGGGCTTTAGGCCAGATGCTAAGGCTCAGGTCTCCGTTGTTTACGAGAACGGTGTGCCAAAAAAGATTGATACGATTGTTGTAAGCCAACAGCATAACCCTGATGTTGACTTGCCTCAAATGCAGGAGCGAATTAGAGAACATGTAATTAATCCGGTGCTTGCTCAGTATCAAAATTATGTTGATGGCGCAATTACCTATCACTTGAACCCTACTGGTAAGTTTGTGATAGGCGGACCTCAAGGCGATACTGGTCTGACTGGTCGAAAAATAATTGTGGATACCTATGGAGGAATGGCTCCTCATGGAGGTGGAGCGTTCTCTGGCAAAGATCCAACTAAGGTAGACCGCAGTGCGGCTTATATGGCCAGACACGTTGCGAAGTGCATTGTTGCGGCGGGTTTATCTAGCCGGGCGCAAGTCGCACTTGCTTATGCTATCGGTGTCGCTCAACCTGTTTCGATCAACATTGAAACCTTCGGCACAGAAACCATCGATATTCAAGACATTGAAAAACGTGTTCGAGATACATTTGATATGTCTCCAGCTGGCATCATCAATCACCTTGATCTCCGGCGACCGATCTATCAGCCAACGGCAAAGAATGGTCACTTTGGGAATCACCCGTTTCCGTGGGAAGATATTGCAGCCGCCGCTGGACTTAAGTAAGAAACCATTTCAACTGTTAGAAGTAGCAATGGTCAAGGATGATTGTTGTACTTCTAACTTAGATAGGAGACTTCCTGTGATTGGCCTGAGAAAGTGAAGGAACATGAGTAACGACCGAGAAGTGATTTATGACCCGCTCCATGAGCTGATGGCGCGGTTTGAGAATGTTAAAGCCGTTGACACTTCGGTGGATCCGTTTGAAGGCTTATCAGTTGAGGACTCCCTTAAGAAACATATCATAGATGGCGTAAAGAAGAATCTTGAGCGCCGTCTAGAGGCGGGGTTGCAACAATACGAACCACTTCAGATCATCAATGAGATACTCCTTGATGGTATGAAGACCGTTGGCGAGTTGTTCGGTGCAGGCAAAATGCAGCTTCCCTTCGTTCTTCAGAGTGCTGAAGTTATGAAGGCTGC
>JAPLCS010000319.1 GCA_026392145.1 Fimbriimonadales bacterium
TACCAACGCGAGTGATGCGAGCGGGGCGCCAAGAATTCCTGAGATATGGTACTGCCACAATGCTGGTCGATAGATAAACCCAACCAAGAAGGGAAGGACTGAAACGGCCATAGAAACTATTCCTTTGGATCCTGTCTCATAGAAGGCAATCTGTGCTGGCGTCAAAGGAAGTGGCTTGATAACCTCGACTTTCCGCAAAGTTTCTTGGTAGCCAGCTATGGCTTGCAATGAAGCAATATTCACCGCTACGAAACCAACCATTCCAAGATAGAACATTGGTGCGTAATCTACATTTTTCCCAATATTTTTTTCGAGCTCAGGAATGGATAGAAACAGAATCGCGAACATCGTGAGCACCAGCATGAGAATGATGTTTCCCAAAATTCCCGTTCGTGCTTGAATCAAGATTTCTTTGTAGATGAGCGCCCAGCCACCTCTGAACTTTAGGTGTTGAAACTGTGCCGCGATTCTGCCTCTTTTGACTTTTCCTTGTTGAGCTTGACGCACTAAGATGCTCGTCCAGTCTCCTTTGCTTTGCATCTCGCGCATGGTTTGGGCCTGGAATCCGCGTGTGGCGGCTTGGTCATACATGTAATCGCTCAGGCGGCTAGCATAGTATAGGCTTCCGCCAATTAGAGCCACCATTACACCCAATCCAAGAAAGAATTCGGTAGGAGATCCGTTATAGATTCCAAGAGAAGCACTGGTGGCAGCCCATGGAATGAAAAGAGGAATTCGCACGAGTGGATGACTCGAAATGGTGACAACGGAGCCCCACGAAGGCGCAATCCTGATTTGATAAAAAGAAAAAGCAAAGACTCCGGTAATGAATAAGGCGAGTGCAATGCTGTATCCCTTCGAGATTAAGTTCGCTTTCGTCTCATATTTGGCGATTAAGAAGGAAACTGCATAGCTGATGCCTACCCAAGCCAGCGATAACAAAAACCATCCCAAAATGCCACCCTGGATGGCTTGGCTAAACGCTAACGGATTCTTGTCACGCGCCGCACTAGCGAATGCCAAGGTTGGCTTGTAAGCAAAAATCAAAAAGAAAAGAGGTAAGAGGAGAGTCGCGAACTGGTCTCGGAAGAGACGGAAAAACATAATAAGCCGGTTTGAGACCGGGGTCGGGAACAGAACATCAACATCTGCGGGCTTGAATGTGTTGCGGAAGCCGAAAATGGACAGTGCAAAAATCAGGCTTACAAAGGCAAAGGAAATGAACAGTCCATGATTAACCCACGAAGGGTCAATAGCGGGAAGCTTTGCAATAGAGTTGGTAACGAGTTTATCGGGCTTTCGCTCCCAGGGTCTGAGAACCAGACCGACATAATAACCCAAACCCACAAGCACACTAATAAGCCGCTTCGGACTGCTAAAAGCTCGCTTGATACCATTAACGATGCTCCTGGTGAAGAGATACAGCAGCGCTCGTATGTCAGAAGTCAGTGTGTTGCGAAGACCTTCGGAGCGCATGACCGATGGGGAGTTGCTGTCAGAAACCCCGTTACTCATGGTTAATGGACCTCGCTAGTGAGGGTGAGGAACAAATCTTCAAGCGACCGATTCTCCATGTTGTAAAGAGTTCGCAACTCTTCAATGGTGCCCTCGGCAAGGAGTTTGCCTCGTGCCACAATCAAAACTCGATTGCAGAACTTTTCAGCGGTGTCGAGCAAGTGGGTCGAAACTAATAGCCCGAATAAGCTCTCGTTTGAGTTCGGGGGCTCCTGCAGGGTCAATGCCGATCAGAGGTTCATCGAACAGGAATACATTAGCGTTGTGCACAAGTGCGCAAGCCACCGAAAGCTTTTGCCGCATTCCTTTACTTAGAGTCGCCACAAGGTCATCTCTTTTCTCCCAAAGGTTGTATCGCTTGAGCAGTTCTTCGTGTTTCTCTTCGAAGACATCCAGGGTGTTGAAGCACATGGCGATAAAACGAAGGTGCTCATACACGGTGAGCAAATCGTAGAGCGAAGGTACTTCCGGCACGAATGCCATTCCCTTTTTGGCTTGAGCCTGGTCATGGTGGAGACTGTGCCCATTGATGAAAACATCGCCCGAGGTGGCTCTCAGGATGCCGGCAATACAGCGCAAAGCGGTGGTTTTTCCCGCACCATTGGGCCCAATTAGACCCACAATTTCGCCGGGTTTAATCGTGAAGGAAAGGCCGTTAACTGCTCGGTGATTTTTATATTCCTTAACTAGCCCTTTGACTTCCAACATCTTCTGTAAGGTTCTACCCCAACTATTGCAAGTAGGTTGCATCTCCCTAGCTATTGAGACCGTCTTTAAGGTAACCTGCAGGTTCAAAATTGTTGATTTCTCATGCCAGATAAGGATCTTTTTAGCGAAAATCAGACGTCAGACTCGTCGCCTGAAACAACTCCGGTAACGGAAGACCAAGCCGCCATCATTGATGAGCTGGCTGGTAGGGTAGACGGTGACTATGACGCCGCTCAAATTCAGGTTCTTGAGGGACTTGAAGCGGTGCGAAAGCGTCCCGGCATGTACGTGGGTGACAACGGAAAACGTGGTCTCCACCAACTGTTTCGAGAAGTAATCGATAACTCGGTTGACGAAGCGTTAGCAGGGCATTGCGACCACATCAAAGTCACCATGTTCGAGGATGGTTCAATCGGCTGCGAAGACAACGGTCGAGGAATCCCGGTTGACAAGCACCCCAAAATGGGAGTTTCGGCACTTCAGGTCGTTATGACCGTGCTTCACGCAGGTGGAAAGTTTGGTGGTGACAACTCCGGATACAAGACCTCAGGCGGACTGCACGGGGTCGGCGTTTCGTGTACCAACGCTCTTTCTGAATGGATGGAAACTACCGTTAAGCGAAACGGAAAGATTTACCGCCAAAGATTCGAACGAGGAATCCCCCAGTACGAAGTCAAGGAAATTGGAACCGTTGATGATGAGTCCACAGGAACCGCTCAGCGATGGATGCCAGACTCAACGGTCCTCACCGAAACGCTTCACGACAATCACATCATCACGACTCGTATGCGTGAACTCGCCTACTTGAATCCCAAAGTCAAATTTGAGTTCGTGAATGAAATTGATCCAGCCACGAGTGAAGTGTTCTTCTTCCAGCGCGGTATTCCCCAGTTGGTTGAAGACTTAAACGAGGGCAAAGAAACGCTTCATAACGTGATTCACTTCAAGCGGGTTCGTGAGACCAGCGAGATTGAAGTAGCCCTGCAATACCACGATGGTTACAACATGACCACACTGGCGTTTACCAACAATATTCACAACCCAGACGGTGGTACCCACGTTTCAGGCTTTAACACCGCCTTGACCCGAACCATCAATGCGTATGCAAAGAAAATGAACTTCTTAAAGGAGAAGGACAATAACCTGCAAAACGATGACGTCACCGATGGATTGACAGTAGTTATTTCTCTGCGAATTGGTGATCCTTCTTACAACTCGCAAGACAAAGTCAAATTGGTAACCCCAGAAGTCCAAGGCCTCACAAACTCGCTGGTTGGCGAAGGGTTGATGACCTTCTTCGAAGAAAACCCAAACATTGCTCGACGAATTGTTGACAAAGGAATCCTTGCTCAACGAGCTCGAGAAGCCGCCCGAAAGGCGATGGAAAGCGTTCGAAGAAGCTCCTCAATGGACAGCTTTGGTTTGCCTGGCAAACTAAGCGACTGCGTATCAAAAGACGCAGCTAAGTGCGAAATCTTCCTGGTTGAAGGTGACTCCGCTGGTGGATCAGCCAAAGGCGCTCGTGATCGACTTACCCAGGCCATTTTGCCACTGCGAGGAAAGATTCTCAACGTGGAGCGAGCCCGAATCGATAAGGCGCTGGATAACGAGGAAATTAAAGCCATCATTTCAGCGTTGGGTGTAGGCATTGACTTGTCGTTGGGCAGAAACACCAATAATGCTGACCAAGACCAAGAGGAACTTGAGTTCACTACCAAGAAGAAAGAGCGAGACCCGAAGGAGCGAGAAGTTCAGTTTGACCTCAGCAAACTTCGATACCACAAAGTCGTTATCATGACGGATGCTGACGTTGATGGTGAGCACATCCGAACCCTTCTTCTGACTTTCTTCTACCGATACATGAAGCCGTTGGTCATGGCAGGGCACATCTACCTTGCACAGCCTCCTTTGTTTGTTGTCAAGGTGGGTGCAAACGAGCGGCATTATGCGATGACCGAAGAAGAACGTGACGAGATTATTCGAAGCTTGAAGAAGAAGTCTTATTCGGTAACCCGATTTAAGGGTCTGGGTGAAATGAACGCGGATGACTTGGAAGACACCACCATGGCACCCGATAAGCGTCGACTGATTCAAGTGAGCTACAAGCCAGAGTTTGAAGCTGAAATTGAGATGATGTTCTCGCGATTGATGGGTGAAAAAGTTGAGCCCCGGCGAGAGTTCATTGAGCGACACGCGAAAGAAGCTCTAAACGTAGACTGGCACTATTAAGAATCTTTCAACCCAAAAAGGTTGAAAGTTCAAAGCCCTGATAGCAACTATCGGGGCTTTTTTATAGGTTTTAGGGAATGAGGCGACTTTCGCTGATGGTCAGTTTCCGATCCGCCTGTTCAATCATGCTGATATCATGGGTGACCATGACAAGTGACCCATTTCCGCGATGTTGGTTCAAAAGTTCGACCACCGCCTTTCCGTTTTTGTGATCAAGTGCAGCGGTGGGTTCGTCGGCAAAAATAACGGAAGGGCGGTTAACAAGCGCCCGAGCGATACAGACCCGTTGACGCTCACCACCACTCAACTCATGAGGGAGCCGATTGGCTTTTGCTTTCATACCAAGTGAATTGAGAAGTTCAAGGGCAAAGTCTCGGTCTTGAGAAACCGTCAGAATGTTCTCCAAGGCGCTCAGATATCCAAGTAAGTAGGGCTGTTGAAAGACAAATCCAAACTTCCGAAGCCGTAAGTTGGAACGACTGTTATCATCCAATGAATGGAGATTTTGGCCCTCAAACGAGACTGTCCCGGAAGTCGGATTTTTGAGCCCGCTGAGTAAGTAGAGAAGGGAACTTTTGCCAGAACCAGATGGGCCGAGAATCCCAACGAATTCACCTTCATTCACACTCAATGAAATGTCTTGGCAGGCAAACACCTCCTTGCCGTGGTCAGAATACACGAGCGAGAGCGAGTCGGCAACAAGTACGGGCTTCATACAATCCTCCGTTCAACCACCGCAACGGGGTCAAAATTTTTGAATCGCAACCAAATAGTTCCTACCGCCACGATGAGAATCGCCACAGGAATAGGGATTGTATACGCAATCGCCACTGGGTCCGAAATATCCAGCGCAAAGGCCTGTGGGTCTCCAGCGCAAAGGCCTGTGGGTCCATCAAAACTTTCTTCGCAATAATCAGCAGCCCTCGAGCAACGATAAGACCGAAAATCCAACCGCCAATAATCACCAAAATCGACTCCGAAATGACTCGTTTGAGGAGCTGAGTTTTGGTAAATCCAATAGCTTGAAGAAGCCCAAACTCTACCAATCGTTGAGTTTGGTAGATGTTCATGAGCATTCCCATCATGAAGGTGATAACAATCACGAGGACGAGAATGACCGCATTGAGTATCCGATACAGAATGCCAAACATCTCTTCCGACTGTTTTTTGATTTGATGGTATGCAAAAACCTGAGCGAATTGACCTTTTAACTTTTCTTCCGCCCAATAGTCAAACTTACTTTGCTCATTGATGTTTTTGGTGAAAGCGAGTACAAAATCAAGTGGAATCGGCTGGCTATCTGCATAATATTTTTTGTCACCGAGCATTAGCCAACGGTCAGTTTCAGCTATTCCAACCACCTTCACGGGTTTGCGTGAAAAGTTTTCGTTGTCTTCTGGTTTGAGAAGGATTGTGCCAATTTTGACTCCCAAGTTGCTAGCAACAGGCCGGCTCACAATCATTTCAGCCGCACCGACCTGGGGCAGTCTCCCTTCAATCTTCGATACACCTTGTCTTCCTAAGTAGTATTTCAGGTCGCCCGGTTCCATGGCCATGACCGCAAAAGGCCACTTGCCAACGATACTTTTGACTTGGGCACTGCTACCCCGACAGAGCATGTAGCGATCCATTTCCACAGGTGGCTTGTCTTTCAGGATTTCAACGAGGGTCGGAGTGAGACTGGGGTCAAGTCGCGGGCTCACAGCAAGAAAAGCGCTGGAGTACCCATAAATGGTTCGAATACTCAGAGGAATGGAGTTGATGAGCGCAATGATGCTCTGTACTAACATCACCGCCAAGGTGATCACAATCACCAGCGGTATGGTTTTTCCCGCGTTGCGACGCAAAAAGGTCGTGGGAGCCAGCGGGGAAGCAGTTCGAGACATATTGAACAATGTGTTCTACGAAAACTCTTAATCAGGAAGTGCGTTACGCACCTAAGAGTGTTGAAATAGACTTGGGAAAACGGGACATCACCGATTCTGCGACCACTTTAACGCTTTCAGCATGGTCGTGGTGACCCTTGTCGTGCTTGAGTTTATCAAGTGCCTTCTGCTGGGTTGTCTTGTCCGCCAAGTCATTGAACCAATCAACTGCCGCTTTATCATTGAGATCGACATGGAAGTGATTCATCTCAAGGAAAGTGAGGGCTGCCACAAACGCAGTCACCTTGTTTGCTTCATCCAGGGGCTTCATTTTGAGAAATCCAGGTACAAAGCGGGCGACCTGTGCGGGAATGTGATTACTTTCGCCGTATGCGTATTGATAGTACGTTGCTTCTTCGAGGCGAGCATAGCTGAATCGGTTTACTTTCCCGGTGACTTGCAGGTTTATCCAAAGCACATCTTGGACGGTTAGGTAGTTAACAGATTCTCTCAGCACGTTGTTGGACTCTCTTCGGGTTTGCCTTTGAAGCACCAATAGTTTAATACGTTCGCACTTACAATGCACCTAAAGTTTTCGATTTTAGCGAATGTAATTCGGAAAAGAGTGAATAAAGAAAGAGCGATAGTTCTAAAATTCGGAACTATCGCTCTTTGCGGTTAATTTGAATCACTTATTTGAAAAGCGGCAACGCGTTGAACTTCTGGCCGAGAACCAGTTCGCTGTCGCTGCCAACCCAAGTGTCCAAGGTAGCGGCATAGACTTCTCTGAAGTCAATTTTGTATTTTAGATCGCCGTCTTGTAGGTTCGAAAGATCTGGCTTGGAACCATGAATTCCACCCTTGATATTCTTTCCGATGACAAACATTGGCGCGGCAGCACCATGGTCGGTGCCTTGGCTCGCGTTTTCGTTGACTCGTCGACCGAACTCTGAGAAAACAAGCACGACCACTTTGTCCGCTTTACCAATTGCTTCCATTTCTCTTTGGAAAGCGGTCACCGCATTGCTAAAGTTTTCTAGCAGTTTCGCGTGAGTATCAATTTGTCGAGCGTGGGTGTCAAATCCTCCTGCGGAGAAGTAGACCACCCGGGTCGCTGGAGATGCGCCAATCAACTGAGAAATCTGTTTGAATCCCTTGCCAAATGGGTCGTCATTGTACGTTTGCTTAGGAGTGAATCCAGCAAGTTGTTTGCTCAGAATACTCATCGCATCAAGGGCAGAGCGATTTGCTTGCTGAACAACCCGAGTTGCCGAGCCCATCATGGCATCGGGACCTTGAATTTCTCGGAGCATGGATTCAGAACTCTTATCACCCAGCATATTTGATACGTCGGCTAGCGAGGCAAAACACGGAATCGAAGCATTTTCTGCGGTGAGTGCCAACGGCTTTTCAGTGGACAAGCCCAATGCCGCAACCGGGCTCATAGCCGCTTTCTTGGATGAAATATCAAAAGCTCTACCAATCCATCCGTGCTTGAGCTTGTCATCAGGGCTGGCAGATTGCCAGATATCCATGCTCTTAAAGTGGGATCGGTTCGGTTTCGGATAGCCGACGTTTTGAATAACAGCAACTTTGCCTTCCTTGTAAAGTTCATGTACCCCTTTCATCGAAGGATGAAGTCCGAGAGATTCATTGAGTTTAAGAACCACGTCTTCCTTGTGTCCAATCGTGGGTCGCGATTTGTAATAGAGTGAGTCGGCATAAGGAACCACGGTGTTAAGGCCATCGTTCCCCCCAGAGAGCTGACACACAACAAGAATAGTGTCACTGCTTGGCTTACCACCTTTAGACTGTTTCATCATGTCGGCAGCGGTAATTGTTGAGAGCCATTTAGGAGCGGCCAGACCAATGGCAATCACGCCACCGTTCTTCATTAGGTCTCGTCTTGTTAGAAAATCACTCATCGTGGCACTTACCTTTCTATTATCTGATTATTTTGTCAGATGTGACAACAAACGAAGCTAAAATTTGAAAGTTCAGCAGGAATTAGAACATGGCACAAAACAGTTGGAACTTAGGGAGATGGAGTGTGCCAAAAGTCTCATTGATTCCCGCCCTCTTGCTCACTGTGCTTGTGGGCTTCATTTTTTCATCCCTAAGAAATTATGGTCCTGAGTCTACCGTTCGCCAGTTTCACGTCAGCCTGAAGCGGGTGTACGACTCGCAAATGAATGGAGAGCCGATTAACCCAAAGGATTGGAATGAGGTGAGAAGCGTGTTTCAGGAAGATATCGGAGAATTGCAGTCGCTTAATCCGTATGCCCGGGGTCTCCTACTAACTGTTTATTCACAGTTTCAGCAGGGCTCCCGCTATAGCATTTCCAAAATGGACAGGATCCCTCGAGAGGTTCGAGTTGTGGTGCTCTATTCCAACCCGTCTGCCATGCAAATGCCCATTGTTTGGGTGGTAGAAAAACCGGAAGGTGCACGCGAGTGGAAGATTTCTTTATCGAAAACGTGGGCTGGCATGAACTAAATTTATCGTTTGCTGGTTTAATGAAAGTTCATCGTTGCCTTTGCGTTCGCACGCGAAGGACTTGATTCTGTAGGTGTTCGATTCATGGACGCACTTGCTCGACACGATGTGGATCAATTGGTTGAAATGAGCTACATAGGCACCTCGGACCCAGTGAAAATTGAGGAACGAAAGAAGAAACTACGATCGGAGTGGGACTTTGCCGTCAATACTGCTGGCAAACATTACGCCTTCGTTTGGAAAGTCGTTAGCTACACCAAACAAAACGAAACTTCGGGTGCCGTAGCGCTCAAGGTAACACGGAATGTATTTAACGGTGGTTACGAAGAGAAATTCGAACTTCCCATGGAACAAGAAAACGGAAAGTGGAAGGTGGTCGTGAGCGGTGTTTCGCGAGACCTATTCCCTGCACTTCCTAACTAAGCGATCACTTAGTTTCACGCTTTATCGAATGGCTGAGGCTTATCCGCCTCGGCTGTCCCAAATGTGATAGGCAAGGTTAAAAATGCTTGATCGAATGGCTTTTGACGCGTCATTTTGAAGCTTTTCGAGCGAGACATTGTTGGCGGCAGCATCTTGCTCGGTCAGCGTGATCAGCGTTTTGCTTCGACCAAAAATTACACCGTTCTCGCCTGTGGTGACTTCAAAGAGTTCGGGAACAGAGTCGAGAAACTCATTGAGCTTTTTCGCAAGTTCTTTAGCTCGCTCTCTTGGATGATCTCCGCCGACAGAGAACAACTTCTTCTTTCCAAAGTAAAGATCAACTTTGTTCTCAGAAACTTCTTTGGGTAGAACCCGAAATTCAATTGTGACGCGGCTACGACGAATCTCTAGCGAGTCTTTGCGCATGAATCTCTCAATGCGATCCGCACGCTCTTTGGACGGTGGGTGTGTTCGAAAGATACCGAGGTCAACCGTTCGCTCGATAATGGACTGTTGAACCTGCAAACGCTCCATGAAGGTAAGCATCCCGGTAGGGTCATATCCCGCCGCAACCATTAATTCATATCCCCCCGCATCGGCAGACGTCTCAGCTTTCATGCTCCATCCGTTTGTAACGGCGGTCCCAACCAGGTTGCCCGCCGTTGAAGCGGCGAGAGCTGAACTTGCACCGCCCGTGAGGATTCCCACAAGGATAAGAGGAATCTGGATGGTGGACATTTTAGCCTGCTCTTTTTGAAGCGTAGCGACGTGTCGCTGAGAGGCATGGCAGATTTCGTGGGCAAGTACACCTGCCAACTCTTCATCGCTCTGGGCAAAATCTACCAGCCCCTGGTAGACATAAATGTAACCACCTGGCAGCGAAAAAGCGTTGACATCTGGGTTATCAACCACTTTGAATTTATATTCAAATTCAGAGTGCCTCTTATCTCCCCAAAGTACGGGGAATTCGTTGGCATTCACGATCAGAGCCAGCCGTTCGCCAATATCCTCTACCCGTTTTTGAGCAGCGGTATCTTTGGTGGGCTTATACTCTCGGTCGTAGTAGTCAGCCGCTTCCTTGCCCATTTTTTTGTCTGAGAGGATGTCCTCTTCCAACTTCTTAAGTTCGCGCTCCGCCTTTGCATCCGCTTTCTTTTGCGCTTCGGTCCTCTTGTCCTCAGTAGTTTGAGAAGTTTGCGAGGTCTGCGACGCTTGAAGCATCGAGAATGGACTGGTAGCGTGCCAATGAGAACCATCCATGCACCACGTTTTCGCCACTCCAAGGTGAGGAGTGGAGCCAAGAACGAGGGCTAAGGCGAGATTCGAGAGCATGGCTGCTTATCTGTATTGACGCTTAAGGGTGAGTGGGTACTACGTTTTAGAAGAATATTGTATGGAATTAGTGAATGTCCTAGTTCCTATTATGGTCAGTTGTTGAAAATCACCATTGGTTTAAGTATTTCGCCTCGCTTCATTTGCTGATACTTTCCTGGCAAGTCTTCGAGCTCAATGAATTCAGAAACGACCTGTTCTGCTCGTAATTCACCATTTTCAATCATTGTTTTTGCGGCCTGTGTGTCCGAGGGACCACATGAATAAGCGTGGACAATTTTGAGATCTTGGAAGTAAACCGATTGCGGTACTTGCAACGATTGACCTGGCCCGAGCGGAGCGAACAGTGAAATGGTTGCCTCAGGCTCCGCAAGTGAGACGGCAAAATCGAAGGCGGCTTGTGAACCCGGACAGACGTAAATGCTACGGAATTTCACATCGCTAGACTCGGTCGAAAGTTCAGCGTTGAGTCCTAGCGTTCTCGCCCATTCGACTCGCGACGGGTTAAGATCATAGCCCACCCCGCGAGTACCACGGGCAATAAGGTGCATTAGTCCCATCACTCCTAATCCAATCACCGCATTGTGTGGCACGTCACTACCAGTTGACTCTGTAGGAGGGGCAAGTCGAAGTGCTTTCATCACACATGCCAGTGGTTCAATCAAGGCGGCATCGCGAGGGCGAAGCTGATCGGTGCGAATGGTGTCGGTAAGGTTGGCCGCAGGAACGGCAAAATACTCCGCCATTCCCCCTGGTACCAATTTAGTAGCCCGCCATGTGGAGCAGTGAACCGAACGACCCGTTGCACATAATTCACAGGTTCCGCAAGGAGCATGATGGTGAGGAAAAACTCGGCATCCGACCGGGAACCGACTATCCTGAGATTCAATCACCACGCCAGAAACTTCGTGCCCCAGCACATGGGGAATCTTTTTATCCATGTACCACTGCATCAGTTCGCCTGAGCAAAGACCGCTCGCTTCGGTTTGTATCAGCAGTCCTCCCGTCGGGCAGGCGGGAATGTCGGCGTCTTGAATCTCTATCTCTCCACTCCCGATGTACCTTGCCAGTTTCATTCGGTCCGATGTTAGGCGCATTGAAGACAATTTACTTCGCCTCCCTTGACTGGGTTTCCGTTGGGCTTATGGCAGCACTTACATGAGGATGAATCACATATTTGATTCCCAGCCCAGACTCTAAATCCTGAAAAATTTGTGCACCTTCCTCAAGATTACGGGTGCCAGAAATGAGTTTGCTCAGGTCCACCTGTGAGTGCAAAATCCATTCTCGCGCCTGCTTAACCGCCTGGGTCCCAAAATGGAAGGGGCTGATAAGTTGTATTTGTGAATAATGCACATGGGCGGTGTCAAACGCTGCCTTAGTTCCCGGTGAGCAACCACCAAAAAGAATCACTTTGCCACCTTTTCGGGCAAAGAAGATGCTCTTCTCCCACACCTCAACTTGACCCGTACACTCAATTACCACATCAAAATCAGTTTCTGAACACTCAGAATAAGCCACGGTGTGAGCACCAAACTCTGCTCCCACGGCGAGTCGCGCGACATTTCTTCCCGCAAGAGTAATATGAGCGACGCCCAGCTGCTTTAAGGCAGCAACAAAAAGCAGTCCAATCGCTCCTGGCCCAATCACGAGAACCTTTTGGTCGTGGGGTTGAAGGTGTGCTTCCGCAAGTGCCTGAGCCACGCATGCATAGGGCTCAAGCAAACTCGCTATCGAAAACGAAATTTCCGAAGGTTTGGTGAAAACGTTCTTACTTCCAATGCGATAAGGAATCAGCACGTATTCAGCAAAACTCCCCAGAACCTTGGTTTGCATAATCGAATCACATAAGTTTTCTTGGTTACGCTGACACCAAAAACAGTGACCACATGGAGCGGAATGTACGCCCATCACGGCGGTTCCGATAGGGAATGGTGCGTTGTGCCCAGCCGCGACGACGGTTCCTGAGTATTCGTGACCGAACAAACCTGGCATAGGAATTTGGGAATGCCCACGTCGAAACGCTTTGAGATCAGTACCACACGTTGTGGTGGCCTCAACTCGTACCAACATATCACCTTCACCAACACTTGGAACCGCCACCTCGGAAAAGGAAATAGCGCCGGGTGCTTCCAGAATAAGAGCTTTCATCGTGGATGGAATGTCCATCCCGCCCGTTTGAGTGTCAAAGTTCTCCATGCGAAGGTGACAGGTAGAATGATTTCGTCACCTGCCTGTATAGTGTGGCTCAAAATCATGCCAAACGTCGAAACCTCTATTTGGATCAACGCTCCGATTGCAACTGTTTATGCCATTGCAAAGGACAGCGAAAAGTACCCGGAATATATGAAAGCTGTCGAGAGTTTGACAATTACTGAGCGGAATGATTCACGAGTAGTAGCAGAGTGGGTGGGTCTGATCACTCAATTTAATCTCAAGGTCCGTTGGACTCAAGAAGAAGTATGGGACGATGCAAACACCCGGTCAGTGTTTCGCCAGTTGAAAGGCGATTACGACAAGATGGAAGGAACGTGGGTGTTCACCGAAGAAAATGGCGGAACATTGTTTGCTCAAACTTTGGACTATGAATACAATGTTCCCACCCTTGGGCCGTTAGTGAAGAAACTGGTTCTTCACTTAGTTAAAAGCCAATTAGAAGCGGCGGGTGAAGCCATCAAGAACCGTGCCGAAGCTCAGCATTCTGCCTGAAATCAGGTAATTCTCGTGAAAACTTTCCTCCTTCACCTGCGGAACTAACTCCACGGGGAAATCTAACTTTTAGATTTTTGATTGAGGGAAATTTTTTAATGGGGGACATCGTTAAAATTACGTCTAGTAATGCGCATCAAATTATTGATGAGATGAACGATGCCGCCTACCATAACCGTGGTAACGAACCCAATTTGGTCATTGCTCAGGCGACGGAAGCTCTCAAACTTGCTCGCGAATGGGATTATGAAAAAGGCATAGGGCATGCCACACGAACTATCGCCGCAGTCGAAGTGCGACGCAAACCGAGTGAGGGATATATCCTCGCCATGCAAGCCATTGAAATCCTTGAAGGTTGTGGCGACGAAAGCGGAATTGCCAGCGCTCTCATGGCAGTTTTTTGCTACTATCACCACGTTGGGTGGTACCAAGAAAGTCTTCAGATTCTTCAAGATGCCTACGAGAAAGCAAATCGGTCTGGCAATGCCTATGTTGCGTCCGTTGCCTTGTTTAACATGGGTGTAAGTTCAGAAGAACGAGACGACTTCAAAACCGCCCTTGAATACTATGAACGTGCCATGGAGCGAGCGGATGGCGGGGTGAATGATCATTCTTACTGGATGTCCGCCAATGCGTACGCGCGCTTGAATGCGATGCGAGATTACTCCGATAAATGGGTCAATGAACTCATCCGCGTTCGTGAGAACATCCTGCGCCTCGGTAACATCCATGCCGCTTGTGACTCATCGAACAACCTCGCCAAGTTATACGCGCTGAGAGGACAGTTTGCAGAATCTCTTCGTGAAATCAGATCAAGCCGAGTGATGGCACGGGCCCACGGTCTTGATAGCTCTTACAGTGCCGCTGTCTACGAATACGGAGAAATTCAGATAATTAACTATCGGCTTTTCTCAGCACTTCGAGCCTTCATTCATGCCTACCGCTTTGCTAAGTTGAAGGGATATGCGATGGTCGAATGTAAAGCCTTGGAACGCATTGCCTTTGTACAAAAGACATTAGGCATGCACGCCGAAGCCGTGGATAACCTCTATGAGCACCTTCGCCTGAAGGAACAACTCCTGAACGAGCAGAGTGAGACCAGACTTCGCGAGCTTCAAACCTATCACAAACTCGAATTAGTTCAGGCAGAAGCTCAACTGGCAAAGCGTCAAAACGATGAGCTAGCGGCGATGAATGAGGAATTACATATTTCACTTCAGCGCCAGGAAGTCCTTCAGAGAGAACTCATGAGGTTGGCATCCACCGACGAACTGACAGGATCTCTCAACCGACGTCAGGTTATCAACGATGGAATTCTGGAGATGGAGCGATATCGTCACACCAGCGCACCGTTCTGCGTTACGGTGATTGACATTGACCACTTCAAGTCAATCAACGACACATTTGGACATTCCGTAGGCGACGAAGTACTTCGAAGATTGGCGAAAGCGTGTCAATCGAAGCTGCGTCGGTTTGATGTATTCGGCCGACTTGGTGGCGAAGAGTTCTGCATTATTCACCACGATACGGGAATTCACGGTGCCAAATCTGCGTTGGAACGACTGCTCGAAACGATTGCGAGTCTATCTCTCGAAGATATCTTGGACGGCGGAGGGATTACCGCCAGTATGGGTATTTGCGAAGTTAAGTCAACTCACGAATCATTCTTTGATGTGTTGCACGATGCTGATGTGGCGCTCTATGCTGCCAAAGCCAGCGGTCGTAACAACTTTAAGGTCCAGAACAGCCACATACTCAGAGCTGCCTAAGTTCATCCATCTTTTTTACGAGTATTCCAAAGCCAGTAATTATCCCTGCTCGCTGGTTCATTGAATCTGGCACATTCTATTGCAAGGGGGGCTTGTGGATTCAAAAAAGGCGAATAGAATTGGAACCGTCAAACTAGATGCGCAAAATGATCAGGCGTATCGTATTCGCGCGTCAGACCCCGAACTTGCCAAGTCTCTTGCTCAAGATGCCCTAGAAAAGTCCACGATTGAAAAGTACGACAAAGGTCGTGCAGACTCCCTACGAACTCTCGGCTCCCTTGCTTCCTACCACGACCGATTAGCTGGCTACCAACTCGCTATTCAAGCGATTAGCATATATTCCGACTTGAATGATGAATACGGCGAATCGAGTGCTTTGCTTACCTCCTCTTTATATTTTCAGCATAAAGGATGGGGAATACGTGCCCAAGAGGTGCTGCTTGAAGCCCATGAGAAAGCCGTCCGAGCTGGTAATCACGCCGTTGCCTCGGTGGCACTCTACAACTTAGGAGCAAATGCCAGAGAAAGGCTGGATTATGAACAAGCGCTCGATTACTTTGTGCGTGCCCAGTCGGCGGCAAAAGACGGAGCCAATGACGCGATTTACTGGGTCACCTATGTTGATTGCGAGAGTGTACGATTTGTCTCAACCGATTTAGAATGTGACATCGTTGCGGTTGAACACGCTCTCGACCAGCTACTCAAAATCAATTCCTTTGGCAACGCCATTTCTGCCTGCCATTTTATTGCCGAATACTCTGCCTTTACAGGTGACTTTGCGAAGAGCAAGAAGTTTTTGAAACTTGGGTTGAGCCTTGCCAACAAACACGATAAGCAGTCCAAAGTATGGGCTTTGCGACATTTGAAGGGCGAACTCGCTTTGAATCGTGGTCAAGTGCTACACGCCGAGAGATCACTCAAAACGGCGCTGCTCAGAGCAAGGCAAACGCTTCATCGTGAAGGTGAGATGAAGACACTGGAATTGTTGTCCAGGGTGTACTTCTCTCTCGCTAACTCTGAAAGTGCCTACCTCGCACTTTCAAAGCACCTTGAAATTCGAAATCAACTTTCGAGTGAAGAGTCCGAAAGGCGAATGCGCGAAATGCAGACCATTCACCAAGTGAGAATGATTGAGTCTGAATCTAGCTTTTTAAAGCAAAAGAATGAGGAATTACGTGCAATCAACGATCAGCTGGCTCAATCGCTCAAAGATCGAGACTCGCTTCAAAAGGAACTTGAGCGCATTGCTTCAACCGACGAACTCACAGGAGTTCTCAACCGACGGCGAACCTTGTCAACAGGAAGCGAAATGGTTCAACGGTTCAAGAGCATCAAGCGTCCCGGTTCCGTGTTAATTATTGACCTTGATCACTTCAAGTCCATTAACGACACCTTTGGTCACAGCATGGGTGACGAAGTGTTGCGACGCTTCACTAAGTCCTGCGAACGTGTTCTACGACCAACGGACCGACTAGGCAGACTCGGTGGAGAAGAGTTTTGTGTGTTGCTGGATCAAACGAACGAAGAGATTGCTCGCACGGTTGCACAACGTCTCCTGCACGCTATACGGCAAACTCGGACCGACGACATTATGGGCGACCGACTGCTCACGGGGAGCATTGGTCTCACTGAAATCCGCAACCGACACATGACCATCGAATCAGTGCTGCATGACGCAGACATGGCATTGTACGAAGCCAAACGGACTGGACGAGACAAAGTCTGTATCTTTACTCCGCCAACAGAACAGGTTGCTTGACATCATTCACGTCGCCAAAAATAGCAAAAAACTCGTCCAAATTGTTGGCTTTTTTAATGGATTCAAATCCACCAAAGTTGCCATAAAGGCTGGCGATTTTCATCCACTGCTTGAGTCGGAACAACGTTCGATGGTTCGATTTGCCATAGTGGGCTTCCGAGAGAGCAACAAACCGGTGCAGTAACTCCTCCCAATCAATGGATTCAGGAGCAAACGGCAGTAGCCCGAGACTAGCAGCAATCTGATTCGGCAACAGAGGTCGAGCCAAAGCGGACCTACCAATCATAAAGTGCTCGCAACGGGTTTCATCTTGGCATTGGTGAAAATGATCAAGATTCCAGATATCGCCATTCGCAACAATGGGGATGCCTGCTCGTTGCTTTACCGCTCCGATATGGGGCCAGAATACGGGAGGTTGATACCTTTGGGCGCGGGTTCTGGCGTGGATAGTCAGCCAAGTCGCTCCTCCTTCTTCGGCCATGGCCGCATTGACATGTATATCCTCAATCGATTCCCATCCTAGACGAAGCTTGGCGGAAACCGGAAGATGCGACGGAAACGCATCTCTAACCGCCCTGACAATTTCCTTGATGCGAGAGGGATACTGGAGCAACGTGGCACCACCATCATTGCGGTTGACGGTAGGTGCAGGGCAACCAAAATTGATGTCCAGCGAAGTCGCCCCAGCTACATAGGCATTGTAAGCAGACTCTGCCATTCTGCCTGCATCTCCTCCGAGGATCTGAACCTGGACATGAACCTTGTGCCGATGACCCGCTGTCAGGCACTGCGTGCTCAGTTCGGGCACTTCAGCTCGAAATGTCTTGGGAGGAAGCACGTTTCCACTGACACGAATAAATTCGGTAACCGTATAGCTGAACGCTCCACACTCGCCCTGAATCGCTCTCATCGGTGCATCGGTAATGCCGTCCATAGGCGCCAAAACAAGGGCAGGAATGCCGGCGGCTACTCGATAAGGTGAAAGAAGCGGTGCGGACATTTCTTTATCAGATGATACTTTGAACGTCCGGTTGCCGATTCCACAGTAAACTCCGAGGATGACTGCACAAGAGCTGGTTCAGGAGGCATTTAACCGGCTCGCGACCCGCTCTGGATATGACAATCGCAGTGATCAGGTGCAGTTAGCTCTGACTCTCAGTGACCTCATTGGTGAAAAAACGTCCGGAATCTTTGAAGCACCAACGGGGTTAGGGAAGTCATTAGCGGCACTCATTCCTGCCATCGCGAACGCGATTGCGAGCAACAAGAGAACGGTGATTGCGACTTACACAAATGTGCTTGCCGAGCAGTACTGGCGCAAAGACCTCCCGCTTGCGTTAAGTCTTTTCGATGACCATTGTGAGACAGCTTTTTTGATTGGGAGACAGCGTTATGCCTGCCTGGTCGGTATGGATGAGGCAATGCCGCGTGAGGTCGAGTACCTGCAGAGAAACATGGAGCTAGGCACAGAGTCCGAGTTTCGCAGATTTGTGCCCAAGAACGACCGTGAGTTAAATCAGCTATGGCAAAAAGTTCAGACCCCACCAGTTTGCCCTGCGCGAGCATGCCCCGTTTATGATGATTGCTTCTATTACAACGCTCGTAAAAAGTTAGAAAAAGCAAAAGTTGTCATCACCAACCACAGTGTGGTGATTCAAGATGCTCTGGGGACAGATGTCGAACTTGAGCGCGAAGGGATGCTCTTTGCCTACGACTACTTAGTCATTGATGAGGCTCATGATTTTCCGGCGGCTGCCATAAACGGGCTTGAGTTTGAGATTTCTTCTCCTCGCTTAGCGTCGCTCGTCGGGGTGGCCACACGACTTGAGAATTTGGTGGATTCATTGGCGGTGCGAGCGGGGGAAGGTGGCGACTGGCACCGAGCCACCGACAAATTTAGAAACGAGATTCAAAAAAGCGTCGTGTCGCTGGGATTACTCAGCCAGCAGGTTCAACAAAGTGGAATCGTTGGAGTGTCACCTCCCGAAGTGGACGAGCATCCCGCGGTTCAGCAAATGAGTGCCAAGGACCAAGTGACCCATGTTGAGGCAATTGCGGAAAAGGTACGCCTTGCATGTGAGTTGCATTCTCACGAGGTTGGCACCAGGCTGGAAAGATACCGAGCAGAAGTTCAAGGGCCAGAAGGCAGAACCATTTACGAATCCAGCCGAAACTACATTTCTTATATCCGAGATTTTGCCGTGGGCGCAGGAGAATTGAGCCATCCTACGGGAACAAGTGTTAGTTATATTGGTCTGAACCGGTCGGAGGCAATCCTTCGGCGGGACTTGATTGATCTCAAAGAAACGCTTCAGCCCCTCCTCTGGGATCGTGTGGCTTATGCCTGCTTGTCAGCAACGCTTCAAATTGACGGAGATTTTGAGCACTTTGAACGCACGACCGGCGTTCGGCCGCTTTTCAAAGAGATTTTGCCCTCGCCGTATGATTTTTCAACCCAATGTGCTCTGTATCTTCCGAAAGGAGACAAGATTCCCGACCCAACAACAAGCCGAGGTGGTGACATGGAGCAAATCTACTATCATGCAATCGCCCAAGAACTAAGCGAGATGATTGAAACACTGGGTGGCCGCACGTTGGCACTTTTTCACTCGCGAAAGGAGATGGAGGGAGTCCGTCAATACATGAAAGTCAGTGATGATTTACCAATCCTCATGCAGGGGAGAGGTGGAATCGCCACGGTGGGTGAGCAGTTCAAAAAGAATACGTTTTCATCCCTGTTCGCACTAAGATCGTTTTGGACAGGATTCGACGCACCCGGTGAAACCTGTAGCTGTGTGGCACTCGTTCGTATCCCCTTTGAGGTGCCCGTTGAACCCTCGGTGGTAGCACGAATGGCGTACCTATCCCAGCAGGGGCTAGATCCTTTCAAGCACCATTCGCTACCAAACGCAAAAATGATTATGCGACAAGGTGCAGGTCGGCTCATTCGTTCCAATAATGACAAAGGGGTCATTGCGTTGCTCGACCCTCGCTTGCGAACTAAACGCTATGGAGAAGAAATCCTCGCCAATTTCCCCCAGGAAATTCGAGTCTTCGACGACTTCGTAGATGCGGCAGGATGGGTCGGTTTAGGTTAGTGCCGAGAAAACAAGAGTTGACACGGATGCGGATTATTATCGTTACGGATTATCCAAATATAAACGGAGGTGCAGGAAAGGTCGCGCTTGAAAGTGCGATTGCTCTTGTGCCCCATGTAGAAAGTGTCCACGTCTTCAGCACCATTGGGGAAGTTCCTCCCGAATTAGCCAGTCAGGTTTCAATCAGCACCTTAGGTCAAAGCAAAGTGACCGAACTGCCTCTCTCTGAATCAATGATCGGAGGCCTATGGAATAAACCGTTTAGTGAACTTCTAGACGGCTATAACCCCGCGGACACTCTGGTGCATATTCACTCATGGCGAGACGCCACGACGCTCAGCTTTGTGCCAGACATGATTCGGCGAGGGTTTAAGTTTGTGGTTACCGCACATGATTATGGACTCGCATGCCCGATTGCAGGGTTCTATAACGAAAGAAAGCAATCTGCTTGCACCCTTCGGGGAATGTCCCTAAGTTGTGTTTGCACCCGATGTACCAACGGTCAATTTGTCAGAAAAACGTGGTTTGTTGCCCGACATGCCATGCAGGTGCACCGTGCAAAACTTCCCGCCAAACTGAAGCACCTCATCGTAATTGGCAAACTCAATGAGCAGGTCATGACCCCCTACCTCAAGAAATCAGCAAAGGTGCATCTGGTAGAAAACCCAATTTCTGTACAACCCATACTCCGCAGCGAAGCCGAAACCTCCGACACGTTCGTGTACATAGGAAGGCTCAGCCCTGAAAAGGGTGTGTCTCTCGCTTTGGAGGCCGCGACTGCTGGCGGTTTTAAGATTCGGGTCGTAGGCTCTGGGGTGCAAGAAACTGAACTGAAAGCGAAATTCCACAATGTGAAGTTCGAAGGTTGGTGTGATAAGGAAAAGACTCAAGAGATTCTTCGCTCCGCAAGAGCACTCCTCTTTCCTTCACTTTGGTACGAAGGCCAACCGCTCATTGTCGATGAAGCGGCCGCGAATGGAGTTCCAGTTATCGTCTCGGATATCTCTGCCGCCAAAGAGGCGGTAGATGATTACTGCCACGGTTTAGCTTTTCGGTCGGGCAATCTTGACTCACTGATTTCAAAAATGCGACTGATGCTCGACGATAATCGAGTGAGAGACTTTTCGAAAAATGGTCATGAAAAGTATTGGAATGACCCGCACACGATGGAGCGGCACATCAAAAAGCTGCTGGCGGTTTACTCCGAAGTGCTCTCTAACTGAGATTTCTTCTTGCGTCGCTTATGCAAGATGACTTCAATGATAATCGGAATAATCGAAATCACTACCAAGGCAAGAATCGCAAGTTCAAAGTGTTCTTTGACGACTGGCTGATCTCCCAGGAAAACCCCCGAGAACATACAAACACTTACCCACAAAACACCACCAATCACGTTGTAAATCATGAACTTGGGGAACTCCATGGCACCCATTCCCGCCACAAAAGGAGCGAACGCACGAACTACAGGCACAAACCGAGTGATAACAATCGCCTTCCCACCGTAGTTGTCAAACCACTCGTGGGTCTTTTTGAGAGTCGATTGGCTAAATATTTTCGAATTAGGCTTGTTGAATAATCGCTCACCAAAGAAGCGACCAATCCAGTAATTCACGATGTTCCCAAGTACCGCCGCCGCAACCAGCAGGAAAAATACCCCGGGAATACTGATGCCCTTTCGCTCATCGGCCGCAATAAGCCCGACCGCAAAGAGGAGTGAATCACCCGGAAGGAACGGGAAAATCACGAACGCCGTTTCAGCAAAAATAACTCCTGCAAGAATCGCATAGAACCAGGGCCCGTACTTGGTAATGAGATCGACCAAATGTGAGTCTAGATGTCTAATAAATTCGAGTGCGTCTTGGAGCAAATTTTTCCTCGTTAAGCGTCTTTAATAGCTTAATGTACCCGTGAGAAACGTTCTGGCTTGGGAATTGGTTTCATCCTTTTGCTGAAAGTGGCAGAATAGGGAAATGAAGTCGTTTGGTGTCGTAGGTCTCGGTAGAATCGGAGGCGGACTGGCCTGGCAGGCATTAGGAAAGGATTATCAAGTCGTAGGCGTAGACTTGGCTCCGCCAAGCGAAGACCTGGTCGAAGCCGGCATTCATTATTCTCCGCATCTTCAGGCGCTCCACGACCACCTCCAAGGTCCAAGGGTGGTGTTTATTTACATTCACGCTGGCCCCCCTATTGATGCAATGATTGACCAACTGGTCGAGGTGCTATCGCCTGGCGACATTCTTGTTGACGGCGGACACTCATACTGGGGCGATTCCATTCGTCGCTCCCCACGATTGATCGAGAGCGGCATTCACTTTGTCGATTTGGGAACCAGTGGCGGAGTCGAAGGTGCCAGAAACGGGGCATGTTTTATGGTCGGTGGACACGAAGAAGCGTTGAATATTTTGGAACCCATCTTGCTTGATTTGGCCACACCAGGAGGATATGTCCGATGCGGTGGACCAGGGTCGGGGCATTACGTGAAGTTAGTACACAACGGAATCGAATTCGGCATGCTGCAGGCAATAGGAGAAGGCATGGATTTGCTCGCCAAATATGATGAGTCGCTACCGCTCACGGACATTCTGAGCTG
>JAPLCS010000193.1 GCA_026392145.1 Fimbriimonadales bacterium
CCTCGGTAGGCTTCTTTTCCGTTGCCAAACCACAGAAGTGGCAGAGTGGAAACAGATGCTACTGCGGTTTGGTTCCAGTTGCTTAGGAGACCGTTCATACAGAGCGAGGTAACTGCCAAGTTGCCTGGAGCGCTTGCATAGCTAAAGCCAGTTGTGTACAGGTTTAGACCGTGACCACCGTAGAGGTCATTGTTCTTGGTATACGGGAAAATGGCATTCATCCAGAAAATGGCATCACCATTTTGCAGAGCAGCGTTGACACCCCAACCTGCTGGAACTGCAGGTAGTCGATAGTTTGGAGCAGACATATTCATCGCTCCAGTTACTGAGTCTACTGAGTAAGCCCCGGGGAAGTTGTCATCAGCGTCTGCAGCATAAATTGCCATGGAAGTTGCAGCCTGTTTAGACTCAGCAAGTACTTTGGTTCGCTTTGCAGCTTCTTTTGCTTGAGCAAAGACAGGGAAGAGGATAGCGGCGAGAATTGCAATGATTGCAATAACCACCAATAGTTCGATCAGCGTAAATGCTTTTCTTTTCATACAAGGTCCTTATGATTTCAGCACGTTGGAATTCCGAACGTGTTCGTAAATAATACAAATTTTTGAGTAAAAATAGCATAAAAATCTGACAAAAGTTGAAAAATGTGAACCAATGTCTTAGGTTTTGCTTGAATTCAGATGCAAAGTTTGTTGGCAAAGTGAGTCAAGATACTCATGGATTGGGGGTTTACTAGGTTCGGAGTGTTGCTATGAGAATTGTTGAAGTGTCACCAAGAGATGGACTGCAAAATGAAAAAACACCGATTCCGACTGATCAAAAGGCAAGGCTGATTCTTAATCTTGTCCAGTCTGGTTTAGTGGAAGTTGAGGTTGGAAGTTTTGTTGCTCCTCAGTGGGTTCCGCAACTCGCTGATATTCGAGAGCTTTGGGAGTGCATTCACCAACAACCGTTCTCCTCTAACTTACTTTATTCGGCTTTGGTTCCGAATGAAAAGGGTCATGCAAGGGCAATTGAATTAGGTGTGTCTCGGATTGCATTATTCACAGCGGCGAGTGATGCTTTTACACTCAAAAATATCAATATGACGATTGAACAATCGCTCCTCGGCTTTGAATCCATCATCCAGACTCATCGCCAGAAGTTTTCAAATTCGTTTGTACGAGGTTATGTAAGCACTATTTTTGAGTGTCCATATGCCGGCAGGATAACGCCACGGGCAGTTCGAACTGTTATAGACAAACTGTTGGAGATGGGAGTTGATGAAGTTTCACTTGGAGATACGACTGGTATCGGTTGTCCTGTCGAAACACGAGCGCTTATCAATGAGCTCCAGGGTATCCCTAAGGAGAAGGTTGCTTGGCATTTTCATGATACAAGGGGGACTGCTATTGCTAATGTATCAGCGGCATTAGACGCTGGGTTTTCCGTCTTTGATGCGAGTGCAGGGGGGCTAGGTGGTTGCCCTTATGCAAAAGGAGCAGGTGGAAACTTGGCTACTGAGGACTTGATTTACTTTTTAGAACGTTCTGGGGTTCCGACGGGGGTGGACTTGGATTTGTTGTCTCGAGCGACTCTGGAGATTTTGCAGACTCTTGGGAAGTTGCCGACTGCAAAGGCTCAGTTGGCTTCTTTGGCTTCTTCTGAGTGATGGCTGCGTAGAAAAGAATCGCCGCGGCAATGAGTCCAATTACCGCTGTTCCAGCCCACTCGTCTTTTGTAAGTTTGAACTCGCTCCAATTAACAGCGAGCACGACAAGACCTATTGGAACGAGTGCGGGCAAGGAGATGCCTGTCACGAGGACAATAACCATATAGCCGATAAGCACTGGTACCAATGCTCTAAAGGTCTTATCGGGCTTCATTTTGAATCGGAACATTGCCAAGAAAAAGGCTCCGAGAAATACAAGATCAGCTGGTCCGACATAACCTGCTACTGCATTGGTCACCGTACTCACAGTTGCTCCTCCTGCTTGTGACTTGGGCAATGAGAGTCCTCCTTGCTGGAGCACCGCTGGTGCGGATTTCATCATTTTTTGTGTAAAGCCTGTCGGGGAAAGCACTAAAAAAATATCCCAACTGACTAGGAAAATAGCCACAGGAATGAGGATATTTTTCTCACGTAACAGACTAGCAATCATTGCACCAAGTCCGATGCACCAAATGGGGAGACCAGTTTGTGCAATCGCGAGCGCAATTATTGAACCAACACCCTGGCCATGGAAGACCAATACATTGAGAGCGACTCCACAAACATGAACTGCCACACCACACAGCGTTAAAAGTAGCACCTGCTTGAGGTTCAAGTCCGTTGACATCATTCGATAAATTGACCAGATGGTGACAACAAAAACGACTATCAGAATAGCAAAATCCACTGCTGGGGCGACAGATTTTGGAACTGGGATGAATGGGAGAGCAATTCTAAGCAGTCCGAGAGAGCCAATCCCTAAGCTGAAATCTCGTGTGGAAGTGTTCATGGCAGTATGGAAACGTTCAGTTTTTAAGACAGACTGGCTCGTTGTACTTGGGAAAGATCCTTCGATTTTTGGCCCAAGGCTTCGTAATAGACTTCAAGGATTCGGTCGACCATAATTTCAACGCTACCCTCTCTCGATGTCTTGATTGCACCTTGTTGTAACCTGAGAAGTTCATCTTCATCGCGTAAGCATTTCAGTATTGCGGTTGCCATTACGGCAGAGTCGTTTTTTACAATCCTTCCATTGAATCCGTCAATAATGCTTTCTGAGGCCCCGCCACCGTGGATTGCAACCGCTGGAAGTCCATACTGAGTTGCCTCTTGAACCACTAGTCCCTGAGTCTCTGTGATACTTGGGAAAGTAAAAAGATCTGCAGCAGCATAATAAACTCCTACCTCATCTCGAGGAATGAACCCAACGAACTTTACTGAGTCACCTATTCCGAGACGTGCGGTTTCCCTGAGCAAGTCCTCTTTGAATGGTCCATCACCGACGAGCCACAGTCGTGTATTTGGCTGTTCTGTTTTGACCAATCGGAATGTTTCCAGTAAGGAAAATAAGTTCTTCTCTTTAGCAAGTCTTCCCACATAAAGCAAAACTTGCTGCTCGGGAAGAATTCCCAGCTTTGCTCTCGATTCCATTCGATCAAACATCTGCTTTTTGGGAGAGCCAGTTGGAATGATATGGATTGGCTGGGTCACACCGTGTCTTTGGAGCCATCTCGCCGAAGTTTCTGACGGAGTGATTACATGCTCAGCGCTGTTGTAATAGAAGTGAGTATGTTTGGCGATTCTGAATCTAATGTATCGCCTTGGAAACATCGACATGTAGTGTGCGTATCGATCGTACAGAGTGTGATAAGTTGTTACGAGTGGAATTTCGTGAGATTCTGCCCAGCGCATTCCAACAAACCCAACGAGCCAAGGTGTGTGTGTGTGAATGATATCAAATTCATACTTGCGAAACGTCCGAAGCATTCTCCAAAAGGGAGGATATGCAATCGGATAGCCTTTGCTCCACGGTGTTTCTATGGCCCTGAATCTATGTGTGTTCGGATCATTTTCACGAAGGCCGAAGAATGTCGGGGCGAATATATGAACCGAGTGACCGCGGTTTCGCAACTCTTGGACAAGCAAGTCTATGCTAACGCTAACTCCATTCAGAATTGGCAATAGGCTGTCCGAGAAAATTGCGATCCGCAGTGGCTTCACTTGTTAATAAGAATGACGTTATTCAATTGGGAAACGTCCGTGCTTTTCAACAAATCTCAAAATTTGGCTAAGTTTAAACCTTCGTTGCTTGCCCTGTGTTCTAATGTGCTCAAGCCATCCCTTGTTGGTATATCTTCTTACCGTTGCAGGGCATACACCAAGGAGACGACTTGTCTCTTCGAGGCTAAGTTGCGGGTCCAGAAGTCTTTGAATGAGCTCCTCTCTGCTCTCTTTGAATTCGCCTCGGTAGTAATTTGCGGTTACACCGTCGTCATAGAGTGAAGTTAAAAGTTCAACCGTTTTAGGAAGGTTTGCCCATGTTGCATGGATTTCAACTGTCTGTTTGTTTTCCTGAACTTTGGAGAGCCTTGGTCTAGGAGCCTGAAGGGAGGTTTTCCTAAGTTTTGGCTTTTTGACCTTTGTTTCTTTCGATTTTGTTTCTGGTCGATCTAGGAAAGCGTTCTCAATGTAACGCATCGGATCGACAATTTTCTTAGCCATGTCTTTGTGTAGATTTTACCTAACGATTGAACTTAGATTGATTCATTTCAGATTCAAATCGAATTCCATTTGGAAATACCTGCAATTAGTCAAGAATGAGCATGGAGTCGCCAAAACTGAGGAACCTGTATCGCTCACTTACGGCGTTCTCATAGGCATTCAATATATGTTTTCGCGTTGAAAGCGCTGAGATCATTAGCATCATCGTTGTTTTTGGTAGATGGAAATTGGTGAACATTCCGTCTATAACTTGGAAGCTGAAGCCAGGGTGAATGAAAAGCCTTGATTCCGTTCGTCCTGAATTTACTTTCCGTGCGCCCGACGCAAATGTTTCAAGTGTTCGCACTGCTGTGGTGCCGACGGCAATAATTCTTCCCTTGGCTTGATTTATGGTTTGAGC
>JAPLCS010000302.1:0-411 GCA_026392145.1 Fimbriimonadales bacterium
GGGTAGGTCACTGGAAACTACTAGGATGGGAGTCCCCTGGTCCGCTACGTCTCGAATCAGTTGGTGAACATCGGCTTTCGCTCCTATATCCACTCCGCGGGTTGGTTCGTCAAGCATGAGTAGCTTGGGAGCGGAAATGAGCCATTTGGCGAGCATGACTTTTTGTTGGTTGCCTCCGCTGAGTTTTCCGACGGCGAGTTGTTCATTTCTCATGGCGGTGCGCATTTTGCTGAGAATTTCTAGCACACGGCCGCGTTCTTGAGTGCGTCGCAGGATGCCCATTTTGGATGCAAATTGTTTGAGGTGCACCAGCGTGGTGTTTTCAAGGATGGGGCGGGACAGGAATAGACCGTCACCCCGTCTGTCCTCGGGTACCAGTGCAATTCCCAATTGAATTGCCTCAATGGGGTT
>JAPLCS010000302.1:487-7059 GCA_026392145.1 Fimbriimonadales bacterium
CTTTTCCTTGAGTTTTACCGTGCCTTTGTCGAAGGGCGTTATTCCGAAGATGGCTCTGGTCACTTCTGTTCGACCTGCACCTACTAAGCCTGCCAGCCCGAAAATTTCGCCGTGATGAATGGAAAAGCTGACATTTTGGAATCCTTCTCCGCAAAGGTCGGTGATTTCACATGCTACGGAGTCGGGGATGGTTCTGGATTGAGAGTGGCTTGTATTAAGATCTCGACCGACCATGAGGCGAACCACTTCTGGAATCGATGTTTCGCTGGTGGTTAAATGCGCTACTTTTTTGCCGTCACGAAGCACGGTGATTTCGTCCGAAATTTCGAAGATTTCGTGGAGGTGATGGGAGACGATGACAATTGCACAACCGGATTCTTTTAGCTTTTGAATGATTTCAAAGAGTCGAGCGGTTTCTTTGGGGGTAAGGGGTGCGGTTGTTTCATCAAAGAACCAGGTTCTTGCACCCTGAACCATTGCCGCTCCCAGTTCCAGCAGTTGTTGGTCAGCAATTGAAAGGCCCTCTGCTTTGTCATGGATGTTGAGGTTGAGACCTAATTCACTCAGGGCTTTTTGGCTTGATTCGTTCACTTTCTTCCAGTTCACTATGCCGGGAAGTAGGTGAGGGAGGTGCCCGCAGAAGAGGTTTTCGGCGACGGTGAGATCGCTCAGGGGCATGGGTTCTTGGTGGATGAGGGCAATTCCATGCTTTATTCCCTCTTTCGGGGAGTTTAGGCGAAGGGGATTGCCGTTGAGTGAAAGGGTTCCGCTGGTTGGGCGGTAGACCCCGGCGAGCACTTTGGCAAGTGAAGATTTTCCCGCTCCGTTTTCTCCGGTGATGGCGTGTACTTTGCCGGGCTTCGCGACAAAATCGACCTCGCTGAGTGCAGAAAAGCCATCGAAATTTAAGCTGATTTTTGAGGCGACAAGTTCTCCAGCGGTTTGCCTCATTTCTGTAACGTGGGTAGGTTCGGCTGGCATGTCCTTTTGAAAGAAAACTATAGCATACGCACAAGATATGAGCGATTTTTGTGAGAATAAATCAATATTTGTGTGAATTAGTGTAATAATCAGAGCTAATAATGACAAGCGCAACCCCGAGATACTCGAGGAGAAAGGATGAAATCTTGTTGCGCGTACTCGCTCAGCGGGTCGTTAAGATAAAGGATCTTGCCGAAGAATTTGCCGTTTCGGAGATGACGATTCGGCGAGAAATTGATTGGCTTGCTGAGCAGGGACAAATTGAGCGGATGCATGGCGGTGCGAGAATTCGCCAAGTTGCCAATGAGGAGTTGTCTTATGGTTTTAGGGCGGAAGTTAACGCTGATGCCAAGAGTAGGATTGCCGGTCGAGCGCTTTCTTTGGTTCAGGATGGGGATACGGTGGGGTTGGATGCGAGCACGACGGCTTTAGCTTTGGCTCGAGTGCTCACTAGCAAAAAAGTTCATGCCATTTTGACGGGTTTGTATGCCATTGATGCCTTTAATCATTCCGGTTTGGATCTTTATGTTTGTGGCGGTTTTTATCACGCTAAGGCCCGTTCTTTTGTTGGCACGGGTGCGATTACGGCGTTAGAGCGACTAAACCCTGATAAGGTGTTTTTTTCTTGCCACGGGTACACGGTTGAGGCTGGATTCATGGACCCCAATCCGCAGGAGGCAGATACCAAACGGGCCTTGATTCGGAGTGGGGCAATGAAAATAGCTTTGGTTGATGCTTCAAAATTTGGTAAACGTGCTTTGGCGACCACGGCTCGTACTGAAGAAGTTGATTTGCTTGTTACGGACCGGGAGCTTTCACTTGAGTACAGGACCCATTTTGAACGTTGCGGGGTTGAGGTGATTGTTGCACCGCCCGTTATTCAAGCTTATAACTGATTACTTTAATTTTTTGAATGAACTGCTACATGAATTGACTACTAAACGAATTGACTACTGGGAGAATCTGGAACGAACTATGAATCAAACTGAACTATTTCAACTGCTAGCTCAGCAAGCCATCGAAACACCGAGTTGGGGTTATGGCAATTCTGGGACGAGGTTCAAAACCTTTTCTGCCCCTGGAGCTGCGCGGACGATTTGGGAAAAAGTTGACGATGCGGCCGAGGTTCATCGACTGACGGGGATTGCTCCCTCTATTGCGCTTCATATTCCGTGGGACAAGGTTTCTGATTTCAGTGAATTGAATCACTATGCTCGGTCTAAGGGGATTTCGATTGGTGCCATTAATCCGAATGTCTTCCAAAACGATGAGTACAAGCTTGGCTCAATTGCGAATCCTGATGAGGCGGTGCGTGAACGGGCTCTTTCACACCTTCTTGAATGTGTTGAGATCATGGCTCAGACGGGTTCGAAGGATCTAAGTTTGTGGTTTGCCGATGGCACCAATTATGCGGGGCAAGATGATTTACGGGAGAGAAAGCGTCGTGTTCGGCAAGCTTTACAAGTGGTTCATGATTCATTGCCTGACGGCAAAAGGATGCTTCTTGAGTATAAGTTTTTTGAACCAGCCTTTTACTTTACTGATATTTTTGACTGGGGGATTGCGCTATCGCATTGCCACGCGCTAGGAGCTAGGGCAAAGGTTCTTGTTGATTTGGGTCACCATGCTCAAAGCGTTAATATTGAGGCAATTGTGGCGACCTTACTTGATGAAGAGAAGCTTGGTGGATTCCATTTTAATGCTCGAAGGTACGCGGATGATGACTTGATTGTGGGGAGTACGAACCCGTATGAGTTGTTCTGCATCTATTCGGAGTTGGTTCAAGCTACCAGGGCGGCGGACCAGGGAGTTTCGGTGGGAGCAAAAGAAGTGGCTTATATGATTGACCAAAGCCATAACATAGAGCCAAAGCTAGAGGCGATGGTGCAAAGCGTTTTGAATTGTCAGGAAGCATATGCAAAGGCTTTGATGGTGGATTATGATGCACTACATGTTGCTCAGAAGAACGGCGATGTGCTTGGAGCCCACCGAATTTTGAATACAGGATTCCAAACCGACGTGCGTCCGTTGCTTGCTGAGTTTAGGAGGTTGCACGGACTGCCCATTGATCCTATCCATGCACTGAGAGAGGGGGAATATTTCTCTGGAGTTGTTCGTGACCGGGGAGTTGCTGAGGCAGGTGGAGGTTATCCAAGCGAATGAGCATGATGATAAGTGAGATTGGAGTGGTTAAAGGAAGCAATAGATGAATAACAAATCAAGATTGGAAAGGCCGGTACCAGTTTCGACATGGAAGCGTGAGGACGCGCCACAGGATCAAGGACTTGCTTCGTTAGCCTATCGATCTCGGCTTTTGGGGCGAGACAGGACCCTTGTGAATATTTTTGGAGGCAATACCAGTACCAAGTCGATTGAAATGGATCACATGGGGCGACCTTGTGCGGTGCTTTGGGTGAAGGGTTCCGGATCAGACATTGCTGAGATTACTGAGAAGGGGTTTGCGGGATTAAAGATTGATGAGGTGTTGCCGTTGTTTGAGCGGGCGGAAATGTCAGACGAGGAGATGATTGAGTACCTTGATGCGACTACTTTTGCTCGTGGTCGTCCGAGGCAGAGTATTGAGACCTTGCTACATGCTTTTGTGCCTGCTCCGCATGTGGATCACACGCACCCTGATGCGATTATTTCACTTGCTTGTACTCCTAATGGACCATCGATTATGCGGGAGATTTATGGTGATCGGGCCGCTTGGGTGGACTATATCCGACCTGGATTTACCATGAGTCAACAGATTGGAGAGGCGGTGCGAAGTAACCCGGAAATTGAATGTGTGGTTATGGGTAAGCATGGGCTTGTCACTTGGGGACAGACCTCTGAAGAGTGCTATCAAAACACCATTCGGATTATTGCGGAGGCTCAATCTTTTTTGAACTCAAAAGCGACCGAGGTATCTGGTGAGGGACTTGTTTGTGAAGTCGTGGGTGAGGAGAGACGGAAGCAACTTTTGAACCTTGTGTTACCCGTTCTCCGAGGAGAACTGAGCAAGAACGGTCCTGCGATTCTCAAAGTTGATAACTCTGATGAGGTGTTGACGTTTGTTAATTCTCAGCATGCTCGCGAACTTTCGCAAGTCGGTGCTGCATGTCCTGACCACCTGGTGCATACCAAGATGGTTCCTTTGTCTGTGGAGTGGAATGCTACGCAAGATGATGAGGCCTTGGTTGAGGCAATTCGTCAGGGAGTGAGCGATTTTGGAAGGCTCTACAGTGAGTATTTTGATACTCATCGTTCTGAAGGTCAGGTCATGTTCGCTCCGACACCGAGGGTCATTTTGATTCCTGGAATTGGGATGGTGACTTCTGGTGCGGATGTGCAGGGGGCTGATGTTGCGGGGCAACTGTATCATCGTGCGATTGTGGTGATGACGAATGCAGCGCGACTTGGTGGGTTTGTTTCGTTGTCGGCATCTGAGTCCTTTGGAGTGGAATATTGGCCTCTGGAGCTTTATAAATTGAGTTTGAAGCCACCGCCAAAGATTTTGGCTGGCAAGGTTGCGCTCGTGACTGGCTCTGCGAGTGGGATAGGCAAGGCGATTGCAAAGAAGTATGCCAGCGAGGGTGCCAATGTTGTGATTGCAGATAGGAACCTCGCGGGGGCGGAGGCGTTTGCCACTGAGTTGTGTTCGTTGTATGGAAAGGACCGTGCGATTGCGGTTGGTATGGATGTGACCCAGGAATCTGCCGTGCAATCTGCTTTTGAGGCAGCGATTATGCAGTACGGTGGCATTGACTTGGTTGTGAACAATGCGGGAATTGCATCGAGCGCACCTATTGAGGAGACTTCGCTTGAGACTTGGAATTTGAATATGTCCATATTGGCGACGGGTTACTTCTTGGTTGCTAAAGAGGCGTTTCGTTTGATGAAGCGTCAGGGGGCGGGCGGCAATTTGGTCTTTGTTGGTTCTAAGAATAGTTTAGCGGCAGGCAAAAACGCGGCCGCCTACAGCGCCGCCAAGGCTTCAGAGGTTCATTTGGCACGTTGTCTTGCGGAAGAGGGTGGTGCCTTTGGAATTCGGGTGAACTCGGTGTTGCCTGATGGTGTGCTTTCTGGCTCGGGGATTTGGGACGGAACTTGGCGAGCTGAGAGGGCGGCGACTTATGGGATTGAACCTGACAAGCTTGAGGACTTTTATCGCTCTCGGACGACGCTTAAAGTCAATATTCTTCCGGAGGACATTGCTGAGGCGGCGTTCTTTTTTGCAAGTCCTGCTAGTGCGAAGACGACTGGTGGCATTTTGACAGTAGATGGTGGAGTGCCCACAGCTTATGTCCGCTAAACGAGTTGCCATTGATTTAGGTGCGAGCTCTGGGAGAGTCGCAGTGGGTGAACTGCGTGATGGGAAACTCTGTTTTGAAGTCGTTCATCGGTTTCAGAATGGAGGCATTGACACTGACGATGGTTTGAAGTGGGACTTTGAGGGGCTTATTCGGGAGATTGAGTGCGGCTTAGTTCTTGCCGGCAAGTTGGGAGATATTGCGAGCGTAGGAGTTGACTCTTGGGCGGTTGATTATGGAATTGTCAACCAGTCAGGTGACACGGTATGTACGCCTTACCACTACCGAAACTCGCGGACGAATGGCTTGATGGAGTCCATGCTGGCGACCAGTGGAGATTTGATTTTTTCCGAAACGGGGCTTCAATTTTTGCCATTTAATACGCTCTATCAGTTGAAGGCACATTTGAGAGATGTCCCCCATGATTTTGAATCAGGGAGTCAGATTCTTATGGTGCCAGACTTGATTCATTGGCACCTTATGGGTGGTGAAGGAGTTAGGGGAATTGAGCGGACTAACGCAAGTACTACCCAGTTTTATGATCCTCAGAGCAAGCATTGGTCGGCAGCTATGCTGGATTTGATTCCGCTTGATGAACGTTTTTTACCCTCCCTCATTGAACCAGGAGCAGTACTCGGACGGCTTGCACCCTCGCTCGCCCGCCACTCGGGTCTTGCTGACACCGTAGTACTTGCTCCTGCTACTCACGACACTGCTTCTGCTATTCTTGCCACGCCATTGAAGTCACCAGATCGCGATGTTTATGTAAGCAGTGGAACTTGGTCTTTGGTCGGAATGGAGTTGAGCCAGCCAGTGTTGACACCTTCGGCTCGAGACTTGAATTTTTCTAACGAAGTTGGTGCCTTTGGAACCGTTCGATTCTTGAAAAATGTGATGGGACTTTGGATACTTCAGGAGTGCGCTCGTTCGTGGGGACTGAGTGACTTTGGAGCACTTGTCGCCCAATTCATTGACTATGTGGATCTTTCCATTACCTTTGATCCGGACGACAGAGTGTTTCTGGAGCCGGGGCTGGATATGCCTCTGAGGGTGATGAATGCTTTGGGGATTCAGTCAGGCTCGGAGAAGGATACATCTGCATATTTGACTGGAGCGATTATGGCAAGTTTGGCGGTTAAGACAGTGGCGGTTGCTCGGCAAGCGCTTGAGTTGGCGCTAGAATCCAGTGCAGGAGGAGGAGATGGGGATTCTCGGCTTGAAAGGATCAACATTGTTGGAGGCGGGTCACAAAATCAGGTGCTTAATCAATTGATTGCGGATGTGGCTGGGTGTGAA
>JAPLCS010000392.1 GCA_026392145.1 Fimbriimonadales bacterium
ATCTGGGAACCTACGCCAGCCTCAACAAAGCAATAAGCACCGCTCAAGGTCAGTTCATCGACATTCTCAACGACGATGACCTGTGGGAACCCCCAAAACTCGAACTGCAATCCAACTTCCTCATCTCGCACCCCGCCGTTCACTTGGTTGGATGCGGAGGACACTTCATAGATAGCACCGGCGCACAAGTCATCAACAATCCGCTCGGCTTCGACTTCCCCGTTTTCGACTCAAACAGCCCCAATATCTTAGGCGACCTAGTCACCCGTAACCTCATCATCCCCTCCGGATCCATGTTCCGCAAATCAACATTCGACGAACTGAAAGGTTTCGACGAAATGTACTTTGGAAGCGGAGACTGGGACCTCTGGTTCAAATTTGCGCTCTACGGTTCAGACCAAAATAAATCAAACCGCAAAAGCACTTTAGGTTGCGTCAATGAACCCCTCCTAAAATACCGAGTCCACTCCGGAGGTGCCTCCACCAACACCGACAGAATCATCCAAGACGACCTCCGCCTGAGAGACATGATGCTCAACCTGGGCATCGATTATCTCACTAAAAAGGAACTTGCCTTCTGCTGGGCAGCTCAAGGAGCAAACTACGAAAGAGCGGGCAAAAAACGAGATGCCAGAGAATGCTACAAGGCATCAATCGCCCTCAACCCCACGCGCGCCAAAACCATTCTGCGACTCCTAAAGTCTCTCCTCTAATCAATTCACACACCTTCTCTCTCAAAGAATCCGGCGCGTTTTTTTCATTAACCAGCACAAAACCTTACGAAAATAAAGCCTTTTGATGACTTGACGACTTTATGAATTGGTCGTGTGGCGGTAGACTCGTGAAAGGCACTATGGCAGCGGCAACTCAAGTTCAAACTGTGAATATCATCGTAAATGGAATCGAATTAGAGGTTCCAAAAGGTGAACTCGTTGTTGAGGCGGTCAAGCGCCTTGGACTTGAAATCCCAATTTTCTGCTACCACCCACGAATGAAGCCAGTCGGGATGTGCCGAATGTGCCTCGTGGAAACAGGGATGAAAAATCCCCAAGACGGCACCATTCGCATGATGCCGAAACCTGCCGCCGGATGCACCCTCCCCTGTAGCGAAGGACTAGTAATCAACACCGACAGCGAGGCACTCAGAAAGGATCGAAAAGGTGTTCTCGAATTCCTCCTCGTCAACCACCCTCTCGACTGCCCCATCTGTGACCGAGGCGGTGAGTGTCCACTCCAAAACAACACCCTTTTTTACGGACCTTCAACCAGCCGCTTCATCGAAATGAAGCGACATGCCCCGAAAGCATTCCCACTCTCCGACTACGTCACGCTCGACCTGGAGAGATGTATCCAATGCGCCCGATGCGTGCGATTCACCGAAGAAATCTCCGGCGACAGCCAGCTAGCATTCCGCTTCCGAGGTGCCAGAACGCAGCCAATCACCTTCAGCGAAACCAAGTTCTCCTCTAAATTCAGCGGAAACGTCATCGAAATTTGCCCCGTCGGTGCCCTCACCAACCGCAAATACCGCTTCAGAGCCCGCCCCTGGGACCTTCAAACATCTCCCGCCATTTGTACGCAATGTTCCAACGGCTGCAACATCTGGTTCGACCATCGAGGCGGCAAAATGGTCCGCATTAACGGTAGAACCCACGAAGGCATCAACGAAGAATGGACATGCGATAAAGGCAAGTTCGGCCACGATTTCTATAACAATGAGCGAAGAATGGACACCCCATTCCTCCGCAAAGGCGATGAACTCCAAAAAGCAACATGGGCAGACGCCTTCGGAGAAATCATCCAAAAGTTTGTCGGAAAAGGAAACGAGGCAGGTCTACTCATCGGTCACCAAATTTCCAACGAGTCAGCCAAGTCAGCCATTGACTTCTTCCGAAACCAAGTCGGAAGCCAGAACATCGACCACAGGTTCGAGGACAGGGCATATTCATCAATCCCCAAGGTTGAATCCTCCATCGAATCTCTAGAAGCCGCTCAATCCATCCTCGTATTCGGCACGTCACTCGCCGATGACCTCCCAATCATCTATCTGCGAGTCAGAAAAGCCTGGTTCAACAACGGAACCAAAGTAGTCGTAGCATTCAATCAAGAAACCGATGTCGACAGTTTCGCTTCCCACATACTTCGGTACAAGCACGGGACTGCTTCGACGCTGGCATCCGCCCTCGCAGGAAAAACGCCGCTAGAACAAGCAGCCAAGATCTGCGACATCCCACTTTCTGAACTTCAAGAAGCAAAGAACGTGCTGGCAAACCCAGTGGTCATTACCTCCTCAAACCTCAACAATGCCGAATTTGACGGAGTCGCAGAATCCCTACAATCATTCTCTACCGCCTTCAACTGCTACCCAAGAGGTGCCAACGAACGAGGACTTCAACTCCTTGGCGCAGTCCCAAAAGCAAGTAACAAAGAAACAGGCCTAAGCACATACGCAATGCTTTCAGCCGCAGCCCAAGGCGAAATCACCTCCCTCTGGTTGCTCGACGTCGACCTCTTCGAGGTAGGAATCAGTCGAGAGGTCGTTCAGCAAATCCTCGAAAATGTAGAAACCCTCGTGGTCCAAAGTTCACAGCGAAACGAAACCTTCTTTTACAGTTCCATCGCCCTTCCACTCTCGCTGCCCGCCGAATCAGAAGGAACGTTCACAAACTGCGAAGGAAGAATTCAAAAGTTTGCCGCCGCCATTCCCGCCGTAGGCGAATCCAAGCCAGCCTGGAGAGTCTTCGAAGACCTCTCAGTACGCATCTCACCAAGAATGCCCGCCATTCATCCGAAAGACGTCTTCAAGACAATTGATCAGTTCTCAACGGTGGACTATCAAGAAATCGGTGATGCTGGCATAATGGTCAGATAATTCTCTCACTTGGACTGCTTCTGGCGCTAAGCCCCAATGGAACTCCCGCAATCACTCCGTCGGGGTTCAAAGTAGCATTCCACGGCACAACGTATCGTACGGCAGTCTGGACATCAAAAGACGACATCTCACCCATCATCGGTTACGTCTCCACGCTCGAAGGGATCGCGCCCAAAGGCCAATATGTCAGAGTGGGCGGTACCGCCGACACTCCGTATCCGCTCGATACCATCACCGAACCCAATCATAAATCATCCGACGAGGATGTCATCTCAAGTGCCGTCCGCCGAGTCAGAAACAAAAATGCCCCAAAGACGGTCAAAAGAAAAGTACAACTTGCCCTTCTAAAAGGTAGCCGATACAAAGTCACCATTCCAAAATTCAAATTCGAAACTAAACCCGCATACCAATGGGTTATCCCCAGTACCGCCCTCTCATTCAAGGCGGGCGATCTCACATTCACCAGCCGCAGACCCCTCAGTAGCGTGGATAAACGCTGGATCATAGAATTCAAAATCACCGGTGACAATCCAAAAGCATTCTCCGATGTCCAAATTAAAGGTGCCTTCTTCGGCATCAGCCCCGGAGGATCAACCGACCGCTACATCGCCGTCTTGGTGCCCCAAAAAAGCGTCGAATCAGGAAACATTTCCGGCACCCTAGACATCCTCATCGGTAAGCCGCTGGATTCAAAGACCGTCACCGAATCTCTAACGCCCCACTTATTTGACGAATCCCCACAAAACCCGAAACTACTCGACTTTGAATTCGATGCCTTCTTTCCCGCTTCAGTCCTAGAAAAGAAAATCCTTCCCAAATGACAGAAGCTGCAGAAAGAGAAATTCGATCCCTGTTCGAATCCCACCAAGAATACGAACAGATACAAGAACGCCTCCTAGCCGACCCCATTATTCAAATCGCCTTGCTAATCAAGCAGGGCAACTGGCAAGAGGCACATCACATCGCGCAAGCTCACGAGGGAAACCCAGAAGCCGACTACTGGCACGGCATTATCCACCTCATCGAAGGCGACGACTGGAACGCAAACTACTGGTTCAACCGCTCCAAAAAAACTAGCCCAAGACCTGCAGCTCAAATCAACCGAATACAAAAAAGAAGAATCGCATGTCTGGATGAAGCTCACCCGACATGCGATTCAACGAATCCAATCAGAATGTAAAACTAGTGAATCTTAAGTTTTACGGCGTACTTTTCTTTGGTAATCAAGTTTTGTGCCGCCAAAGTCCTAAATCCAGCCTGAGCAATTTTCACATCAAAGGTCCAGCGTCCATCTTTCTTAATGGTTCCCTTCATCGAAGGCTTACCATCAACAAACACCATCACCTTATCGCCAGGCTTGCCCTTGCCACCAAACTTTATCACTCCGTGAGGAACCACATTGAAGTTGGTATGGCTTGAGATAACAAACTTCCTTGCAGATGGCTTTTTCTTTCCGACCGCAGGTGCTTTCTTATCATGTCCAACCGGCTCATTTTCCTTCACCGCAACCTTGGTAGAAGCCTTAGTCGGTTCATGAGTCTTTCCGTGATCCTGAGGCTTTTCTGCCACAGGGTCCTTTTCCGTACCGGCCGCACTTTTCTTACCCGCAGCTTTGGGCCCTAAATTCGTTTCTTCAGATTGCTTAGCATCGCCAGAACCGAAAGACACGGCAAACGCGCCAAGTACACAAGTAATTCCGATAATAGCTTTCAGTCGAGTGGTATCAAGTGCCATAAACGCTCACCCTCTCCTTAACTCTTTTCACCAGCAGCAAAGAGCGCCGCCTCTCGTCGCCATTTCATGACATCAATGGTTTGCCAATTCTGAGGCTCAATCACTTCAGTAATTCGGCTAGGTGAAGCAGCTGCAAGTTGCGCGAAGGTCTTGATTCCAGCTTCATATAACTTTTGCTGATAAAGCTTACCGATACCGTCAATCTTCTCGAGCGAATCCTTAACTTCCTTTTCAACCGGAGGGAAAGTAGGCGCAGTAATCGGAGCTGGCTCAGCCGCTGGCATTTCCTCAATTCGCAAAGAAGGCGCTTCATGAAGAGCGTGTGCAGCCGCACCAGCCTGAGAAGCCACCTCAACCACAGGTCGAGGATTTTCAACAAGCTCAATCTTTGGATCGGCTTGAGCTACCGCCACATCAGGAGCAAACTCAACCTTCTCAAATCTATTATCATCCGAAAGTTTTGGCGCAGGCGCTGGCTCAACCGCAGGAGCAGGAGTTTCATGGTCTGCAAACACCACAGACTCAAATTTATCCTCAACGGTAGGTTCAGCTGGCTCTTCCTTAGGCTTAAACGTTGGATTTTCAAACTCGTGGACTTCCTGAGTACCAACCACATCGTCAAAAACCGAAGCCTTTCGTCTCAAATCATCCAATTCCTGAAGCGCAATCGCAAGCTTCGCTTCAACATCAGCCTTAGCCGCAAGTTGCTTCTCAAGCACCTTCACTCGCATCGAAAGGTCATTTTCAGGGGTACCAGCAAGGTTCAAAGCCGCTTCAAGTTCCTTAATCTTTGCCTC
>JAPLCS010000280.1 GCA_026392145.1 Fimbriimonadales bacterium
CAACATAAACTTCGAGTAGTTTTTCTAGGAGTCCTCCTAGATTTCTCTCTTCTGTTGCCACGACTCGCTTTCCAGTTACTGCGTTGAATCTTGGCTCTGAACCGAGTGCTTCTACAGCCGTTTTGAAGTCTAGTAATTGCTCTCGAAGAAGTCCTGTGTGCTTAGCGATTTCATCCAGCATATCAATCCTTGCCCATGGTTGTCCGAAATCAATCGTAACGTAGCCATCTTGGTGGGCAATGTCAACTTTGGTATCACCGAAAACCTTTAGCGCCACGTATTTGAAGCAGTTCTCAACATGGACCATCATATCTTCGAGGTTTGCGTAAGCCTCATAGAATTCGAGCAATGTGAATTCGGGATTGTGCTTGTAACTTACTCCTTCATTTCTGAAAACTCTGCCAATCTCGTACACTTTGGGGACATCTCCGCAGATGATTCGCTTGAGATAGAGCTCGAGTGAGATGCGAATTTTGACGTCAACGTTGTATTCGTTATAGTGAGTAATGAACGGTCTTGCGGCTGCGCCTCCTGCTTCCATTTGCAGAAGCGGTGTTTCCATCTCGAGATAGTCGCATTCGTTGAAGTAGGACCTGACGGCGGAGATGATTCTTGCTCGATTTAGCAGTCTTGTTCGTGCTTCTTTATTGGCAAGTAGGTCTAGGTGGCGATGCCTATGGCGAATTTCGACATCTTGGAGCCAATAGAAGACGTGACCGTCTTTTTCCTTACCTAGTGGTAGCGGATGGAGGGGCTTGGAGAGTGGGTGAAACTCGGTAACGTGGATGCTTTGTTCGCCTGTTTTGGTGACAAAAAGCGTTCCTCGAACTCCAACGTGGTCACCTAGGTCTATCAGCTTGTATACATCGTAGGCGACCTCTCCGAGATCATCCTTTCGAAAGTAGGCTTGAATTTTGCCATCTCCATCGCTGAGGTGAGCAAAGCCTGCCTTACCCATATCACGATAAGAGACGATTCGTCCGGCAAATGAAACTTCCTTACCTTCGGAAAAATTGGCGAGGATCTGGTCAGCTGATTCTGGTCTATCCCATTTCTCAATTCGATAGGGATCGTAGCCTAGCTCTCGCATCTTAGCTAACTTCTCAAGTCGAATTTCGCGTATTGATTCTTCGTTGCTCATGGGAATGAAACTCACAGTTTACTAGAATCGCTGTGGGTTCAGTAGAGCGGGTGTGATAAAGGCTAGTTAAGTAAACTAACGGTTCATGGCTCGTTACCGAATTTGCAAATCTTTCACCGTTGAATCGGGTCATATGTTGAGCAAGCACTCAGAAATGTGTCGATTTCCGCATGGACATACGAGAACCATTGAAGTAGTCGTAAGTTCTGAGGTGCTCGACGGAAATGATATGGTGGTGGATTTTAAGCTTATAAAGCATCTTGCCAAGGAGCACATTGAACGGTATGACCATCGCATGGCTATCAATTCGAACGATCCTTTGAGAGAATCTATCGCTGCCACTCATCCTGATTCGCTCATTGTTTTTGAAGGGGTAGACCCGACGACTGAAGTGATTGCCAAGGAGATTTTCGACTTTATTGAAGCTCAACTGAATGCGGGATTTGCTTCAGATGCAGCATGAGGAACAGCGGTCTTTTTTCGTGCCTGCATGGCGCACATTCTTTGACTTTGTAACTCATTCAGGGGAAACCATTCAGGAAAGTCTAATATGCCTACACTCGTTATTGTCGGAGCTCAATGGGGCGACGAAGCTAAGGGAAAACTTGTTGATGTGCTTGGTAGCCAAGCAAGTCTGGTCGTACGATATGCCGGTGGAAATAACGCCGGACACACAGTGATTGCGGAGGGGAAGGAGTTCAAATTCCACCTTATTCCTGCGGGAATTCTTCATCCGGGAACGAAAGCTGTCGTTGGCTCAGGAATGGTTGTCTGCCCTAAAGGATTGCTCGAAGAGTGGGATCGCACTTTGTCCCAAAAATCCGACCTTGGTGAGCTCATTATTTCGAGTGCTGCGCATGTGGTGTTCCCGTACCACCGGATGCTGGACAGCCTGGAAGAGGAAGCGAGGGGCAATAATAAGATAGGTACCACCAGCCGTGGTATTGGTCCCGCTTATCAGGATAAGGTTGCTCGCATTGGTATTAGAATGGGCGAGTTTGTTGACGCCGCCAGATTTCCAAGTCGCTTGAGAGAAGTTTTAGAAGTCAAGAACCGCTATATGTCGATGTTCGGCAAGGAGCCGTTGAATTATGATGATCTGCTCGCTGAATACACAGCTTATGCAGACCGATTACGGCCGTTTGTCAAGGATATTGAGCACATGGTTGCCGAGTCGGTTGAGGCGGGAGAGCGCGTGCTGTTGGAAGGGGCTCAGGGAACTTTTCTTGATTTAGATTCGGGAACTTATCCGTATGTGACTTCCTCTCACCCAGTTGCGGGCGGGGCATGCTTGGGCACTGGGATAGGTCCTCGGCATATTGACGCCGTGCTAGGTGTGTGCAAGACCTACACAACTCGAGTTGGAAGTGGTCCTTTTGTCACTGAACTTAACAATGAACTTGGAGACCATATTCGAACCATTGGAAAAGAGTTCGGAACTACCACGGGGAGAGGTCGACGAATTGGTTGGCTTGACCTCGTTGCTTTGAAGCATGCTTGCCGTTTGAACTCGTTGAGTGGTTTGGTCGTTACTCGCCTCGATATTCTCAGTGATTTTGAGTCAGTTCAAGTGGCAATTGGTTATGAACTGGATGGACAGGTGATTGAGTATTTACCTGGTGATGCAGACACGCTTTCCAGAGTGAAGCCCATTTACAAAGAATTCAAAGGATGGAAAGGTAATTTGCGAGGTGCTCGAAGCATGAGCGATTTGCCGGTTGAAGCGCGTGAATACCTTGACTTCATGGCAGAGTTCACCCGGACACCAGTTGCGATTGTGAGTGTGGGTCCTGACCGAGCTGAAACAATTATTGCTGACGAGTCCCTAATTTGGGTTAAGTAAATTCTCATGAGAGCTATCGTTCAGCGAGTCACTTCCGCGACTGTCCATGTGTCAGATAGGGAAGTGGGTCGTTGTGACTTCGGACTTTTGCTGTTGGTGGGTGTTCACAAGAATGATACGAAAGTTGAGGCGGAGAAGCTTGCTTCTAAGCTGTTGACGCTGAGGATTTTTAATGATCACGAAGGGAAGATGAACCTTTCGCTTTTGGACTTCAAAGATAGTCATGGCAACCCGGAAGCAAGTATCCTCGCTGTTTCCAACTTTACGGTATACGGTGATGCTTCTAAGCAGCGACGGCCCAGCTTTACTGAATCCGCAGGATTTGAACATGCTCGAGGACTTTTTGACTACTTTGTTGAAAAGCTGAAAGAGTCTGGACTTTCGGTTCAAACAGGTGAGTTTGGTGCGGATATGCGGGTCACTTTAATTAATAGTGGCCCGGTAACTTTGTTAGTTGACGTTGATGCGCCAACAATTTAGATTTATTATGTAACTGAAAGGTCAAACGTTCGTCCTACAAGTAGAGCCAATAAAACTTGAAGGTAGAGAGGATGGTAAACGGATTTTCAATGAGTTTGAGAGCCACAATCAGCGTTCCCATGGAGAGTGATTCGGACGAATCACTGGTTCGTAGGGCGAGGAACGGCGAATTTGGAGCGTTTGAGCAGTTGTTTGAACGTCACCGACAACTCGTGTATCGGTTTGCTTTTCAGATGACTCGTCGTCGAGATGATGCTGAAGATTTAGTTCAGGAAGCTTTTGTTCGAGCGTATCAAAATTTGCACCG
>JAPLCS010000170.1 GCA_026392145.1 Fimbriimonadales bacterium
GACGTAGCGTACAGCCTCACCGACTGTGACTTCCCAAATGGATCCGCCGTCATCACCAATCTTTCGCCATCAGCAGCTTTCGAACCAGCCGAAAACTCACCGACTTTGCCATCAGTAACCTTCACCCCACCCGCAGCCCCATCACGTCCCAGAGTCTCAGTCGCCCAAAGCTTCCTCGCCCCGAGCACCACCGTGTTCTGTTCCCTGCTCGCATTAGGCTTGCCCGCATCTAATTTGCCCTGCAGCCATAACTTCGGAATCTCGCCAACCTTCTCCGACTTCACCGGAGTGTCCGTGTTCAACAGCACAAACTTCACGCCGTCCAAAGTAAACGTCGAATTCCACTTCGACTGGTCCGCCGTAATCAAGTCAACATTCGGCTCCTTCAATGTAGGGCCGTTACCAAAAAACTTCTCCGCTCCAACCGCCACTACCGACTTCCACCAGTCGTCGCCGAGCCGAGCATCAGGAACCGGAATAACGCTCATCTTCGCTTCATCCAAAGGCTTCTTCAATTTCAAAGCCGTCGCCGAATTCAATCCAAAAATAAACAACTTCTTAGGTGGAGTCGTCAGCTTCTTAAGCCGATCAACCCAAGCAACCGCCTGCTTCGCATCCGTCAAACTCGGAGCCGCCACCATCGCATAGGTACCAACAATCTCCTGCCCCGAATTGGCAAGAGGCATCCCACCCGGGTCCATCATTCCACCCGAACGGCTCATCGATGACATCCCGTCATTCGTGGTCGTTCCACCGCAACCAACCGCAACAAAACCCAGAGCTACTGGCAACGTCCAAGACAGGTTTTTCATGATGTTTATAGATTATACGTTTGAATCCAAAACCCGATTCAATTCAACCCAGATTTCAGGATCCAAGCCCGCACCGGTAAACTGTAAGCAACATGCCAAAGACCACCATTGTGACGGCGATTCCGTACGTCAACAGCACCCCGCACATAGGCAATATCCTCACCACCCTCTCGGGAGATATCAGCGCGCGGTACCTAAGAATGCGTGGACTCGATGTATTCGCCGTAGCTGGCACCGATGAAAACGGTCTAAAAATCAAAGAAGCCGCCGAAAAGCTCGGCCGAGACCCGCACGAATTTGTCGCCGAAATCGCGGGCAGGTTTGTCTCCATCTTCAACGAGATGAACATGCAGTTCGACTCCTTTGTCCGAACCTCGCTCCCCGAGCACAAGCACGCTTCGCAGGCACTCTTCAAAANNNNCGCCTCGCAGGCACTCTTCAAGAAACTGCAAGAAAACGGCTACATCTACTCCGACACCTACGAAGGATGGTACGACGTCTCAACTGAGACCTACGTCAAAGAATCCGAACTCGTCGACGGCAAAAGCCCCGATGGCAACGAAGTCCGAAAAGTAAGCGAAGAAAACTACTTCTTCAAACTCTCCGCCTTCGGTGACCAACTGCTTGCTCACATCGAAGCAAACCCCGACTTCATCATCCCCGAAACTCGGAAAAACGAAGTCGTCAGCTTCATCAAAAGCGGTCTCCTCGACCAATGTGTCTCTCGCAAAAACAACGGCTGGGGAATCCCCGTCCCCGGAGATGAAAGCCAAGTCATCTACGTCTGGTTCGATGCCCTTATCAACTACATCACCGCCACCGGTTGGCCCAACCCAGGATGGGAAGAGAAATGGCCCGCCCTATGCCAATGGCTTGGAAAAGACATCCTCACCCGGTTCCACGCCACCCTCTGGCCCGCGATGCTCCTCGGCGCAGGACTCCCGCTACCGAAGCACATCATCGCCCACGCCTGGATCCTCCTCGGCGAAGAAAAAATATCGAAATCCAAAGGCAACGTAGTCCAACCCCTCGAACTCGCCGCCGCCACCGCCGCCCGCACCGGTTGCGACCCCAAAGTCGCCATCGACGTAGTCCGCTACTTCATCACCGCAACCATGGGCTACGAAAACGACTCAACATTCACTCAAGATGAGTTCGACAAGCGCTATAACAGCGACCTTGCTAACGACCTCGGAAACGCCCTCAACCGCTCCCTCTCCATGGCGCACAAATTCAGTGAAGGCATCGTACCGAACGCCGAGCCAGAACCAGAAGTCCTCGCCGCCATCCAGCAGCGAAAAGCCGAATTCGAATCCGCCATGGAAGGATTCAGGCTCGAGCGAGCCGCCAACTCCGCAATCGATGTCATCCGGTACGTCAACAAATACGTTGACTCCCGAGCCCCGTGGGCGCTGGCTAAATCCAACGATCCCGCCCTCCCCGCGGTAGTTCGATCCATGCTCCTCTGCGTCCGAGCCGCCGAAGGAATGATTCGACCCTACATGCCAACCGTCGCAGACCATATCTGCCAACAACTAGGGCTAGAACCAACAACCGACTGGTCAACTATCGGCTCACCTTCCTCGCTCCCAGCGGGAACGCAACTCATGCAACCCCAACCGATCTTTCCCCGTTTAGAGATTGAAAAGAAAGTTCAACCAGCCAAAGCCGAAAAGCCAGCTCCACAAAAGCAAGAGACCAAAATGCAAACCGAAGAAAACGCGAATACCATCGACCTCATTTCTATTGATGACTTCATGAAAGTCAAGCTGAGAGTCGGCAGAGTGTTCGAAGCCGAACCACTCGAAGGAAGCGACAAACTTCTGAAACTTCAAATCGTCATCGGTGAGGAAAAGCGACAAATCATCGCCGGCATTCGCAAGAACTACTCACCCGAAGACCTAATCGGCAGACAAGTAGTAGTGGTCTACAATCTCAAACCAGCCAAACTCCGAGGTGCCGAAAGCCAAGGCATGCTCCTCGCTGCCACCGACGCCGAGGGTGGCGCCATCCTGCTTCAACCCGACAAAGAAGCACCCGAAGGCACGCAAGTCAGATGACAACTTCTTGTTTTTCATTCTTGATTTATAATGTTTCGACTTTTTGATACCATGGCATCAGGAGAGTAAAAGTAATGGATTATTTCGTTCTGGGAAACAATGGTGAGAAGTACGGTCCTGCCGACATCGTGACTCTCAATGTCTGGATATCAGAGGGAAGGATCAACCAGAACAGCCAACTCATCAACGTTCAAACTGGAGTCACCATCATCGCCGGACAAGCACCCGGTTTAATGTTCCCAGCCACCAACGTCCAACAGCCCAACTATCAAATCCCTCCGGCAAACTACCAACAAAACTCCTTTGGTACTCCGTACCAAAATCAGTACGGACAACCCCCCAATCCATACCCGAGAGGGTATCCAATGACCCCTCCAAAGTCAAAAATCGCCGCCGGATTGTTAGCTCTCTTTTTGGGTGGTTTAGGTATTCACCGCTTTTATCTTGGCTTCAACACAATTGGAATAACCATGCTGTTACTTTCCACGGTAGGTGGACTACTAACTTGTGGAATAACTTCTTTGGCTGTTTCAGTGTGGGCTCTCGTCGCAGCCATCCTTATTTTTTGTACGAACTTTCAAGATGCAGACGGCAGAGATTTAATTTAGATGAGGCATAAATAGGTTAACAATGGATTTCTTTGTACTCGGGAACAATGGTGAAAAATATGGCCCCGCCGATATCACCACTCTCAATGTTTGGATATCGGAAGGAAGGCTTTTGCCTTCAAGCCAATTGCAAAGCACTCAAACTGGTGCGATTTCAGTGGCAAGCCAAGTTCCAGGTCTCATGTTCCCCGAAAACAGTTTCCAGCAACCTCCAACACAGACCGCTCCACCTACCGTTAACCAGGCGACATCCTTTGGAGCTCCATTCCAACCACCTTATAATCAACAACCCGGTCAACCCATGCAGCCCTACCCACGCGGCAGCAATGGCAGATTCACCGACAGCTTCGTCACCAATTCCTGGCTATGCTTCGCTGGCGGCGTGTTTTGTTGCCCAGTATTGTTCAACATTATCGGAATCATCTATGCCAACAAAGCGAATGCAGAAGGTAACCCAAACGGCAAGATGCCACTCTACTTTAACATCGGCTACATGGTGCTAAGCTTCGCAGGTGTCGGAATAGGAATCATCGCTGGATTTGTGGACGGATTCCATCCATCATAAGTCCTTTATGCAATATCTAGTAGTTGCAGAAGACGGTAACAAATACGGCCCCGCCGATTACGACATGCTCGTAGCATGGGTAGCTGAGGGAAGAATAGTCGGGCAAACACTTATTGAAGATGTTAAAACCGGACGACAAACAATCGCCAGTTCAATTCCCGGCCTTATCGCTCAACCACCAGTCCAACCATCAATCCAAACCGCCTACCCCCGTTTCACTCTGGACGATGACGGAAGCAAAGAACTCAAGAATGCCTGGATCTATTTCGGACTATGCCTCATCCCCTTCTGCACTTCTCCCGTATTTGCAGCACTCGGAATCCATAATGCATCCATCGCAAAACGAAAAGGTAACTCCCTTGCAGTCAAACCCGAACGAGCCTGCATCGCAGTTCTCATCATTTACGCCTTCTTCTACCTTGCCTTACGGCTACCACTTTGGCGTTAACCGCTACGATGAGCAATTCTAAATCCGTTAAGTTCCGATAGCCATCATCAAAAAAGTGAAATCCATCTCGTGACCTAACTGGTTCACTTTAATCATGTTCGCCGCCACGTTTTCACTGCTGGTCATCCCCCACTTTCTCGGAGTGAATTCACACACTCCAGAATGCTTCGACCACAGTTTTCTCCCACAGGCTCCACTGCAAGCCGAGGATATGAAAACGTGGCCAAAGAACAAAAAGGTTGATCTCAACCCAAGCGAAAAGCACTTCGCCAATGTAACTCAACTTACATTCGGCGGTCAAAACGCCGAAGCCTACTGGAGCAAAAACGGAAAACAAATCGTCTACCAAACACTTCAACCCGGCTTTCCTGATGAACAGATTTTCTTGATGAATGCTGACGGAAGCAACAAAAAACTCATCTCCACTGGCAAAGGCAGATGCACCTGCAGTTACCTTACGCCAAACAGTAAAGAGATCTTCTTCAGCTCAACTCATGAGCGAAATGAAGGTCCACAAAAGAAGCTGGATCGAAGTAAAGGTTACGTTTGGATGGTCAATCCAGACTTTGCGCTTTACAAGTTCAACCTGAGTACCAAGACACTAAGTAATGTATTGAAATTTACTGGTTACATTGCTGAAACCACCATAGATCCTAACGGCAAGTTCATGACTTGGACCAGCGATAAAGACGGTGATCTTGAGTTATATCGCTCAGATCTCAATGGGGGCAACATCATTCGGCTAACGAATGATGTTGGATACGATGGAGGTCCATTTGTTAGTTGGGACGGCAAAAAGATTGTGTGGAGACGAGATGTTATCAAGTCGGATGCTGACAAAGTTGATTATCAATCTCTCCTGAAGGAGCACATGGTTCGACCATCTCGACTTGAGGTTTGGATCATGGACGCCGATGGAAACAATAAAAAGCAAGTCACCAGGGTCGGCGGTGCTTCCTTTGCTCCTTTCTTACACCCCGATGGCAAGCGAATCATTTTCTGTTCAAACTTTGAAGACCCCAAAGGGCGCGAATTTGATCTTTTTATGATTAACATCGACGGTACAGGATTGGAGAAAATCACTCATACTGGCGACTTTGATGGCTTTCCTATGTTTAGTCGTGATGGGAAGAAATTGCTTTTTAGCTCCAATCGATTTGGCTCAACACGAGGTGAAACAAACGTTTTTGTCGCTGATTGGAAGGACTGATTGCGACTTAGTCGCATCAAGTAAAATAGAAACGTGGCAACACTAGAGACTTTCCCGAATCCGAATCCCAATCGGAGCTACACAATCACTCATATCAACCCCGAGTTCACAAGTGTTTGCCCGAAAACTGGTTTGCCCGACTTTGCAACCATGGAGTTGGAGTACATCCCAGGAGAAACCTGTCTTGAGCTCAAAGCACTGAAATACTATTATCTGGACTTCAGAAACAAAGGAATTTTTTACGAAGCTGTCACAAACCACATTCTAGACGAGTTGATTGCGGCATGCAATCCGCGATGGATGAGAGTTACCGGACGATTTGCAGCCCGTGGTGGAATTAGTTCAGTTATCGTTTGTGAAACAGGCCACAAGCCAGTTTAGTACCCCTACTTCCTGTGCTTAATAGAGTAGGTCACATTCCATCCAAGCATGGTGTGGTACCCGAATCCGAATTGTGACCGCTCGTTGACCTTACCAGTGAAGCCAATGCTGTAAGCGGCTGATACTTGATTTCGACCGCCGATATCAAACAGTTCGTCTGTAGATGGTGATCTCCACACTTCACTAATTTTTTCGTTGTAAAGTCTCGTTGTAGAGTCCCAACCCGACATAAAGCGACTGATCTTTCTCGCCAAAGAAGTAAAAAAAGTCTACGCCAAATCCCGGTTCCGTTCTATAGTTACCAAAAAACTTCGCGTCCAGGGTTGGTGGAAATACCGAAAGTTGATCTGAAGCAATATCTAGATTATTGAAAACTCCAAATTGGAATCCGATATTCCCACTTTTTACACCAAAAGCAAAAGAACCTCTACCTCGATTACCAAGCCCCAATTTATAAAATGTCTCGTCAAACGGGGACTGCAAAGAGGACTGAGAAAAAACCGATTGTGCAGATGCGACAAGAGCGACTAAAAACACAACTTTCTTCATCGTTTTATGATGACGCTATTGATAGAGTTCCTGCTACAAAACAGAAAGAATTCTGGGTACTTGCTTCATCCGAAGAGCGTATGAGTAAGAAGCCCTGATACTGAACTGATAGCTACGATATATCATTAAATTTTACGGTTTTTTTTGATGAAAAATCTGATATTTTTCTGATTTTCTAAAAAATCGAAAAATCTAGTTTGAATCCTGTTGTGAATCCTAAAACTCATTTCTATAATGAATCCGAAGCTTTGGTGTTTTGAAATGATTCATGCATCTAGTTCACCAAAGAAGGTGTAGAAATTATGCGAAAAGCGTTTACGCTCATTGAACTCTTGGTCGTTATTGCGATCATCGCCATTTTGGCGGCAATTCTGTTCCCAGTGTTTGCCCAGGCCAAGGCAGCTGCTAAGAAAATTAGTGCTCTCTCAGGTATGAAACAAACTGGAACAGGTATCCAAATCTATCTTGCTGACAATGATGATGTCTATCCTATGGGATACGGCGCATGTTGGTGGCAACCAATGGACGGAGGCTGGGCACAAGACACCCGACCTTACATCAAGAACCTCCCCATTCTTCGAGACCCAAGCGATCCTCTATCAAAGGCAGGATGGCAGGGCTGGTTAACCACCGATCCGAACGGCTTCAACATTTCATTTGTTTCAAACGGAATGATTGAGTGGGATGGCTCGGCAAACTCTCTGTTCGGCGTCATGGGAATGCAGCAAGGAACAGGTTCAACTCCAAACCGATGTGGATCCAGCGCATGGATGGGACGAGCAGTAACTAACGCAACTGCAGTAACTGACGTTGCTCAAACCATCGCGATTACCGCCCGATATGGCAGTCAAATGGCATGGGGACCAGGGTCAGTGATTCTTGGCAAAGACTGGTGGGATTGGACCGGACACGCTGGTAACCTTCCAGACCCAACTCGAAATGGAACTCCTTACACTGCTAACGGTGCGCTCGTCAATCGAAACAATCGATATGGCGCTGTGACTGTCGGAGCTTACGGAAACATGCAAAACTTTGTGTTTGCAGATGGCCATGCTAAGACAATGGATCCTTTGCAGACCAATCCAGATGGAAGCGCAGTCTTCCTCTCCAGAAGAAACATGTGGAACGCCTACAGATGATGAAAAGCACTCTCTGGTTCCTAGCAATTGCAAGTTTGGTACTTGTTGGGTGCGGCAGCACAGAAGCGACTGCAACTCCTCAAGAGCAAGCAAAATTCGAAAACCCTGACAAGACTCCACCACCTGAGGCGGGTGGCCCTCCTCGGGAAGGACGACCAACCCAAGTTCCTGGAGCGCCTCCTCAGGCTGCACAGGGTGGACCTGAAAACAAGTAACACTACTTGGTAAATTGAGTCAGAGCCCCATCAATCAGGTGGGGCTTTTTTGTCGAACAAATTCAGCACTTCAAACACTTAACTGATGAAAAAAGTTATTACATCAGTTATTATTTCAGAGTAAGCAATAAAATAATCCTGCTTCACATATTTTTTCGGAATATTATTCCGAGAATTTTCTGAAATTTAGCACCGAATCAACAAACCGTTTCTATAATAAGAGCGAAGCAGATGCTTTGCGAAACGTTTCGCAAGGTACTGTTCACCAAAGAAGGTGTCTTTATTATGCGAAAAGCCTTTACGCTTATCGAACTGTTGGTCGTTATCGCGATCATTGCAATCCTTGCAGCCATTCTATTCCCTGTTTTCGCGCAAGCCAAAGAAGCGGCAAAGAAAACCCAAGACCTCAGCAACCAAAAACAAATCGGCACATCCTTGATGATGTACGCCACTGACAGTGATGACTACTTCCCGCGACACATTTACAGTGCTCCTGGACGAACCACTACTGACGGATGGAAGATTCCTGTATTTTGGAGAGACGCAGTGCTTCCCTATGTTAAAAGCGGCGGAAAGAACTACGTCACAAACGGTGGAACCACAACTGTAGCCCACGATGGACTCTGGCAAACACCAGCAATCACAAACGTGCGTGGTTCTTACACCATGAATCGAAACCTTAGCCCTGGAAAGTGCTACTGGAACGGTTGGTGGTGGGCTTGCGACTCCAATGATGATGGAGTTCGCGATGCGGCTATCCCAATTAAGCCATCAGTCAGTGTTACCCAACTTGACTCTCCAGCGCTTACTGCTACTACTCACATGTCTCGAATCATGACCGACTGGCAAGCATCAAGTGACTATCAGGAGTCAGCCTGGTGGTGGTGGGGTGGAGCACAGTGGCCACCACAATTCAGCGGCCCAACATCTGCTGAAAAGTGGGACTACGACACAACCTCAACCATCGCAAACAATCGCGGTGAGCCTGGCAATATTGCACGATATCGATACTCGGGTGGTATGAACGCTGGCTTCGCCGACGGACATGCTAAGTACGTTAAGAAGAGTGCGTTCATCTGGTGCAAATACATCGCTCTTAAAGGTCTAACCTCTGACATGGCAGATGGCGGTGCACGAGAAGAAAATTGGGACTGGATTTTCGATGCCGGTAACCCATGCGCAGCCTACGCTAGATAATGGAAAAAATGATGAAGAAAATCACCTTGATGTTAGCAACTGTCTCAATCCTTGGATTGATTGGGTGCGGTGGACCAAAGCTGGATGAAAGAACTGAAGCTGAAAAGAAAGCTGCAGAAGCTCCAGCGATTACCGATCCATCCCAACTTCCGGCCGATATGCCGCCACAGGCTCGTGCCGCAGCTGAAGCTGCCATGAACCAAAGGAAGGCGCAAATGGAAGCACAAAAGCAACAAGCTGCAGCTGCTGCAGCAGGGCGCACGGCTGCAGGTGGTTGACACCCTGGCAGCAGGTGCCGAGCTGTGGTCCCCAAAGGGCGCGCTGCCAGGCCAGCCTCCTGC
>JAPLCS010000113.1 GCA_026392145.1 Fimbriimonadales bacterium
ATCGCTTTCCCAACTCCATGCTGCCGATCATGAGGCATCACTGCAACCCCTGCGATTCCCGCACACTTCAGTTCCGCCTGTTGACGAGTGACCAGCATCGGCAAGGCGGCAAATGCACCAACAAGACGGCCATCCAATCGAGCAACAAATGATTCGTCATGCCGTGGATTATCCGCCTCGTGTTCTACTGGTTCATTATCTCGGTACGTAGGACTCCACAATTTGAAGAGTTCTTTGAGATCGATGCATCGTTCGATATGAAGTGCCATATAAACAGTTTACATAGGTAAAAAATTAATGAATTGAAAAGACCGGCAATTCAATATCCACTTAACATTTCAAACGATGCCGCTTTTTCTAGTAACCACTATGAACAGGCAACGACAAGAGTTCGGTCAATCGAGTACATTGCACGTTCAATATCCTCGTAGCTATCACACCGATACAATTCGGCTCGAATTTGTGCCGCACCGGGAATACCCTTGATATACATCGGTAGTTGCCCCCTCAGTGAACGCACAGCACGTTGTTCATGCAACGCAATGTTATGAACCGTTCTTGACTCTTCAAACGTTTCTACCTCTGCTTCCTGTGCTATCTGTAATCGAGCATGAAGAAGTGCCGTTTCAATCCGTTCCTCAATAGTCGGATCACACGTAATCGGCTTACCCTGCAATCCTTCCGAAATAGCCCTTAAAGCCCAGGGATTTGATATCGCAACCCTGCCTACCATTACTCCGTCACACCCCGTTTCCCGAATCATCTTCAGCGCATCCTCAGGAGTCTTGATATCCCCATTACCAATTAATGGCACAGAAACAGACTCTCTCAATCGCCGAATCAAGTCCCAATCCGCTTCACCCTCGAAGCCCTGCTTGGCAAATCGAGCGTGTAAAGTCAACATTTTGATACCGCAATCCTGAAACCTTCTCGCAAGTTCAGGAGCAGCAAAGGAAGAATAATCCCATCCCGCACGCACCTTCACCGTCACCGGGACCTTGACCGCTTTAACCACAGAATCAACGATCTTGGTTGCCTGATCCGGGTCTTTCAAGAGAGCCGCCCCCGAACCTGTCTTACATACTTTCGGTACCCAGCATCCCATGTTGATATCGACAATATCTGCGCCCATCTCCTCCGCAATTCTCGCCGTCTCCGCCATGATCTCCGGCTCAGCTCCAAAAATCTGAATCGCAAGCGGTCGCTCCTCCGGATGAATTTTCATTTTCTTGAGAGTCTTCATCGCGCCATGATGAATAGCCATCGCGCTCACAAACTCGGTAAAAACCAGTCCCGGCTGGGCTATCCGCTTACAAATGAGCCGCATCGGCAAACTCGTGACGTCCTCCATTGGAGCCAGCACTAAAGGCGGGTCAACTTTAATGGGTCCAACGTGAAACATCGACCAAGTTTACTTGAGCGAATAGAAACACAAAATCCAAAGCAGGTTGACGAACACCTCTCTCGACGCTTACTACTCAGTGCTTCAACAAAACCAAGAATGAAAAAATATGACCCAAAGCAAATCTAAGTACTTACCAAAAATCAAACATTGAGGAGTGCCCATCAATCGCAAAGTTTCAAATTTTTTGAACCTAACATGCCCAAAGTGCCCATCACCCAGCAAGGTGAAAAATGGGCACCCCCGTTTCAACTATGTCACCGACGCAATGTAATAACCGCATCGGAAGCCGAAAAATTCACCAAGCTGGTGGTGCTTCCGCTCACTACGTTAACCTTCGAAATCGAAGTTGTTTTCGCATCTAGATCATAAATTGCCATCGCATAAGTGCCATTTGACAACGGCAAATTGCTCAGAGCACTTGCAAACGAGGCGGTGCTTGGTGGCTTGGTGACATGAATAAGACAACTTCGTGATGAGCCAGTGGCAATTGGATTAGCGAGTCTCCCAACTCCACTAATCTCAAATTCCTGAATCTTAAGCCAGTCCGCACCATCATTGTCAAGAGAAACCTCAACCGAACCTGCTGGAATAGGAACCACCAAGACCTTTCCTTTAACATCCTCTTTCGCAGCTAAATTCAACCGAGCCACTTCTCGTCCACCTATTCGAGCAACCAAATTGCCACCCGTAGAGGAAATCTCCGCCACACTGACTCGCATTTCACATTGCTTCTGGGTGTTCAAATGCAAAACAACCGGCTTCGCTCGCATTTCAGGATGTGCCTTACCCTGGAAGAACGCTGGAATACCGCCCAATCCAGAAGCATCCTTTGGCAACTTGAAATCATACGTCTTAAAGGCGGTCCATCCTCCCGAAGGTTGAATTTTGAGAGGTGAAGTCGGTGAATCAATGCCGACTTCAAACTTTCTAGTTTGAGCATTAAGAATCTGACTCTCATTCAAGATCTTTCGAGCAAACACAAATTCATCTTTCAAGTTCTGACGATAAACAAGGTCCCAAGACCAAAACTGAGCACTTCCAGCGTGACCCATGACCAGCGCACTCCATATCCCTTCTCGGATAGCAGATCGCTGAATCGATACACCACCACCCAAGTTAGCTGGCCCAATTTCACCGAAGAAAAACGGTTTGTCCGATTTAACTTCTGTAGAAGTAATCAAGTTGCGAATACTGTTCGGATATCCATGCGGCTGGTAATAATCCATAACGTCATAAATGGGCAGGTGCAACTCTGAACTGGTAGTCAATAGATGATCATAGGGGTCTAAGTCTCGAAGGATAAGAGCCATTTCGCGGTGCCAATCACCCAGCAAAGACTGCTTGTTTTCGTAGTTTGGATCTGTCCATTCCACCTCATTAAACAGTTCCCAACTCATAATGGAAGGTGAATGACCGTACCGAGCGACAGCATATCGCAGCCACGCTCTCGCAACCTTTTTCGCCTTTGTAGAAGTAAAGAAATCAGTAGGTTTATCCAGAAAACCACCATTTTTCTTATTCATTGGATTTTCACCCCAATTCGAATTCACTCGACTTGACCACGGCCCATGATGGAACAAAACAAACTGAAACTTGATGCCCCCTCTTTCGGCACCTTTAATAATTGAGTCCCATTTATCTAATGCAGACTCATCAAACGTCAATTGATCTCCCTTTACCCAAAACGGATTTTTGCCATCCCAATGGTTTGCCCAAATTCGAGACCAATTCAAACCAAGCTTTCCCATTTCCTGCAATGACTCCTCCCACGGCGCCTTCCCTGCCGAAAGCCATGCAAGATTAAAACCTATCGGCCAA
>JAPLCS010000202.1:0-7231 GCA_026392145.1 Fimbriimonadales bacterium
CTGATTGCCTTCAAATCGCAAATCGTTAAAAACTGGATGAACCTTCCAGAAATCATTGAGCTAGGAGTAAAAGTTCTTGGATCATCTGTACAAGCAAAAGAGGTAGCTGCACTCGCTACATTTGCAAAGTCAGTCCCTCAAACAAACATCTCCATGACGAGAATGCCAACAAAGCGAGGTAGGGGTAGTTTTGAGGAGATTGATGAATCCAAGGCAAAAAAAATGTTTGACACTTATGGATTCAATGGTCGAGAGCATGAACCGAAAGAATCCGACCAATATTCAAGAGGAACGACCAAAAAAGCCAAGGAACAACAGGAACGCAAGAAACAGGAGTTAGGTTAGTATTCTTATGAGCGAAAACACAGCATACGACCCTAGTGCACCTGAAGGCGCTTCTTCTCCAGGCTCACAATACTTAAGCCGCAAAGATGCCAAATGGCTCATTGGAGCAACAATCATCGTAGGGATTGGACTTATTCCCGTTTACCTTTATTTGCGAGACAAGGCTTGGAAGTCTAGTTGTATCAAGAACATGAGCGGAATGATGGAGGCGATAACAATTTATGCCGCTAATTCGGACGATAGAATGCCACCTCTGTACAATACAGATGACAATGGCGAACCATTCCTAGACAAACAAGGTCTTCCCTACACTTGGATTAGTGATATCAAACCATATTCATCTGATCGCATTTCATTTATCTGCCCTGCCGCTAAACCTGATGAAATTGCTTACTCTGTAGACGCTAACACAGGAGAACCCCTTGGTTCAACTTACGGATTTTACGCCCCTTATGCAACGGCAACAATTGCATCAATTGACGACCCAAACAATGTCATTCTGCTTGTTGAAACTTCTAACAAAGGTTCCCAAGGCAGTTACGATCCTCTGAAATTCAAATCAGGAGGGGATGACGGCTTTGTAGTCGGATGGGACAATAATAATTTCGCACCAGATAAAGAAACCCAGGCGGTTACGCGATTGGCATTCCGTGGAACCTCAAACGGCTCAACTGAAAAGGGATTTGGCAGGCACGAAATTATTCATGGCATCACCGCTAGTCGACAACAAAAGTATCTCAAGCCGAGCATGATGTTAACAGAATACAATCCGGCAACCTATTCTCTAGCGGGTAGTTGGAGACAGCCGCTTGTTCTGAAAGGAAATAGCCCTAGATAAACAGTTGATTATCCAACCAAAGCAGATTGAATATCGGAAATGATGCTCGCCGAGGGTTCGGTGGCAGAATGAACAACCTTGAGTTTTCTTTTTCGGTCTTGCTTAGCCCACAGGTACGGCAATTTAGATGCTACGTCGGAATCCTCTCCATAGACACCCAAAATCGTGGATCGGTATTGAACAGCCCGATTGATTAGTTCTTGATGCTTCTGCCTGCGAATAGCACGTGCAAATCGTTCTTGTTCAAAGGCTCTGTTTCTGGTTCTGAATGCTTGCCTGAGCACCTGAATCCCCACCACAAACGCCTCCAGAGTAGTGCCATCCGATAGCACTATTGGGCTCTCCAGGTTGAGTTGACCCCAAACCACGGCGATTCTTTCGGCAGGAGCCATAAACTTTTCTTCGTTTGATCGGGCATCTGGAAGAGCAGGAATTGATTTGAGTAAATCGTAGTTGTCGGCAGTTCCGCGAGCCATAAAACTGAACCGCTGCATCGTAGTTCGCATATTCTCTTTGTAGAGATTTAACTGCTCACTTGCCCGATCACGGTACTGAACCTTGCTCTCCACAGACTCTGAGAGTTGGTCAAATTCTACAGCTTCATTCAAAAAATCCTTGCGTGAATATCCACCTCGAACGGTAACTTCGTTGGGAGAAATTAGTTCATTTGAGTACTTCCAGTGGTGCAAAATTTGGTCAAAAATTTCTTTTGCATCGCTTATATCAAGAATTGTCTTTCTCATCCCTAAGCCATAGAAGATACCTGCAAAATATGGTTTAGTATCATGTTGTTTTGCGATAGATTCTTATTGTTTCGGATGCTATTCAGCTCCAATGATTGAGTCACAATAGAGTCAAATGAAATACTGGCTCATGAAATCTGAACCTGACGTTTATTCGATTGATCACTTGATGGCAGCTGGAAAACCTGCGATCTGGGAAGGATGCAGAAATTACACCGTACGTAACTTTTTCAGAGATTCTATGAGCAATGGAGACCTCGCATTTTTCTACCATTCTAATGCTCAACCTTCAGGCATTGTGGGACTAATGAGAATCGTTGGAGATGCATACCCTGACCCGACACAATTTGATCCATCCAGCGAGTACTTTGATGAAAAGTCGTCTCTTAAAAACCCTCGATGGCTACTACGAGACGTTGAATTCATTCAAAAATTTAACAGAGTTATCACCCTCAACGAGTTGAGAGAAATCGAAGGATTATCGGAAATGTTACTGCTTCGGAAAGGTCAAAGACTTAGTGTCATGCCAGTTGAAGAACAAGAATGGAACCTTATCATGGAAATAGTTCAATGAACATGTAGTCCGGGCGTCCATAAGTTCAAAAAAGTGTTAAGCTAGTTTCTATGTTTGGCATTCTGCCCCTCCTAGCTGGACCTGCTATCCGTCCACCTCATCAATTTGATCTCAAACATGTAAAGTTTGATGTTTCAGTACTTTACAAAACTGAATCACTCGCGGGGGTTGTCGAAAACACAGTCATTACTAAGGCGAAGAACGCTGTGCTTAATTTTGACAAAGGTCCAATGACGATTCGGTCAGTAAGACTTCCAAAGTCAATCAAATTTACATCCAAAATCACCAAGGACCATGTTGTGGTGACTTTGAAGAATGTACCTGCGGGCAAGGAAGTTAAAGTCTCGATTGACTATATGGTGGAACCAGAAGCCGGCCTTTACTTTGTGCCTCAGAATCGAGCTTATCCTGCCATGACCGATGTTGCCTACACTCAGGGCGAAATGGAAGATAACCGATACTGGTTACCGACCTATGATTTCCCAGACGATAAAGCAACCACAGAAGGCACATTTAGGGTTCCAAAAGGATTCAGTGTTCTCAGCAACGGAAAATTGATAAGTAAGGCTGATACCAACACCGAGTCAATTTGGAAGTGGAAGATGGACCTTCCAATATCCACCTATCTAATCAGCTTTGTTGCCGGAAGATATACAGCAGTGCCCGATGGAAATTTCAAAGGAAAACCTATTGAAATATGGACACCAACCGGACTTGAGTCTTGGGGTAAGGCCTCGGGCAAAAATATGCTCAATCATTCGTTCCCGAATTCATGTTCGGAGGAATGGAAAACGCCTCCTGCACCACTCAAACTATTGGAGCCTTAACCCCACCAAATGCACGGCCAGATGAAGCCGATGATGGGTTAAACGCCCACGAACTAGCTCATCAATGGTTTGGAGACTTAATTACCACCACAAAATGGGATCACATTTGGGTTAATGAAGGCTGGGCGACGTTCATGCCTCACTTCTGGACTAGACTGAAACTTGGTGAAGATGCGTTTCACATTTCGAGATTTGGTACTTATCAGGGTGCTTACTTCTCAGCACTTTCCAATCCAATGGTAAGAAGCGATTACAACGTACCAATGGAAATGTTTGACGGCAATGCCTACCCGGGCGGCGCTACTAGAATGTTTATGCTCATGCACATGGTGGGTGAGGAAACATTTTGGAAGGCATGTCAGAAGTATCTGCAAAAACATGGTTACAAGAACTTAGATACAAACGACTTTTTCCAAACTTGGGGTCAAAATACAAACCGAAACTTAGAAGGATTCAAGAAACAGTGGTTTTACACTAAAGGTGCACCAAAAGTTTCAGTTAAAAAGGTTGAAAATGGCTTTGAAGTAATTCAGGAAACTGAAGGATTCACAATTCCTCTCGAATACGTAAAGATTTCTACATCCGGAGTTACCTCTAAAGGAAAGATGGATCTGGAACCAAAGAAAGCACAGATCATTGCTACAGAATCGGCCGAAACTATTCTCCTTGATCCTGGTGCCTGGCTTATGGCAGCCGTGGCATTCCCAAGTTATACAGATCAAGAATGGCAATTAGCTTGGAACGCCGCTGAAAATGCAGCTGGCAAGATGAGAATCCTTCAGAGTATCGGAGATAAGCCTAAGTTGGTTCAAACATTGTTCAAAACTGAAAAAAGTGATCACGTGCGGAATCAAATGATTAGTTATCTTCAAGATACTGACATGCTGATTGAAATCTCAAAGTCGCCAAATCGAACAGAGGCTTTCACCGCTACCCAGAACCTTTATCGTCCGAAGAATGAAAAGGTTGGAGCAAGGATGAAAGAAATCTTCGAGACCACAAAAGATGAGTCTCTTAAAGAAACAGCTTATTCCAACTTACTCGCTGCCAAAGATGATGAAGCAACTGCCAATCTAGGCTGGAACACTTCAACTTATTCCCTTCGAACGAAGACTGCAGCATTGAATTGGTACGCATCCAAGGACGCAAGTAAAGCCAGAAGCATGGCATTAGAAGCGGTATACAAGTTTGCTCCCGGACCAGTGCGGATGACGGCAATTTCAGTACTTGGAAGAGTGAAAGACGCAGAAGGTAGCCGAGAAGTATTCAATTTATTGGTAAAACTTGCTAAGGGTCGTCCGTACGCTCCAATGAGTGCAGCTATCGAAGCACTCGCAACCTATGGAGACAAAGCGGCTATTCCAGTCATTGAATCCCGAAAAAATCATTCTCTTCACTTCGGACGCAACACAGTTGAAAGTGCTCTCGCCCGACTGAACAGACCATGAATTTGGTTCTAGGAGCCGTTGCTTAAACGGCTCCTAGATTTAGACGACTGCCCGAGGATATGCGATAATCACCTAAGTGATTACCCCTCCAATTGAAGAACTTACTCCGCGTCAAATTGTTGCTGAACTAGATAAGTACATTATTGGTCAGAGCAATGCAAAACGGGCGGTAGCGGTCGCATTAAGAAATCGGTTTCGGCGGCAGCAGTTACCAGAAGTTGACCGTAATGATGTTCAGCCAAAAAATATTTTAATGATTGGTCCCACTGGAGTTGGTAAGACTGAAATTGCAAGGCGCCTGGCTCAATTGGCAAGAGCTCCTTTTGTAAAAGTCGAAGCAACTAAATTCACTGAAGTTGGCTATGTCGGACGTGACGTCGAATCAATGATTCGTGAATTGGTAGCGACTGCAGTTAGACTGGTTGAAAAGGAGCGGATGGATGCAGTGCAATCCGATGCAGAACAGTATGCCATTGACAGAATTGTTGACTTGCTAGATAGTGCACTCACCCCAACTATCTTTTATCCGGATGAAGAAGAAATTGTAGATTGGGAGAAGCGAGCGCAGGAAGAAGCAGAAAGAAAGCTAAAACTTAAAGGCGAAATTTTAGCAGGTCAGCATCTTGACGAAGTAATCGAGTTCGATGTTGAAGAACCCTCCAATCCGTTTCTGCAAGTGTTCACGCCTGGTGGCATGGAAGAGATGGGCTTTGATATGAACCAGCTTACAAATCCCTTTGGGAACAAAAGAGTAATGAGAAAGTCCACGGTCGCCGAAGCCCTTTCGATACTTATCGAAGAAGAAGCCGGAAAGCTTATTGATCGTCACAGTGTTCACAGAGAAGCTGTCAACCGAGCAGAACAAACGGGCATTATTTTCATTGACGAAATTGACAAAGTAGCCGGAAAGAGCGGGGGTAGTGGCCCAGACGTTAGTAGAGAAGGGGTTCAACGAGACCTCCTGCCAGTGATTGAAGGTTCTACAGTGCAAACCAAATTCGGACCAGTTCGAACGGAGCACATCCTATTTGTTGCTGCTGGAGCATTTCATATCTCTAAACCAAGTGACTTAATCCCAGAACTCCAAGGTCGCCTCCCCATTCGAGTTGAGCTAGAACCGCTATCTGGAGAAGATTTTTTCCGTATTCTGACTGAGCCAAAGAATGCACTCATCAGGCAATATCAAATGCTTCTGAAGGTTGAAGGTGTAGAAGTTGAATTTACAAGCGATGCAATTCAAGAAATTGCAAGAATTGCTGAACAAGTCAATCAAACAACTGATAATATAGGTGCTAGACGCTTGCAAACGATGATGGAGCTACTACTTCAAGATCTCTTGTTTGATGCACCAGAAGAAGCCCCCGAAAAGGTGGTCTTTGACTCTGAAAAAGTCCGAGGGAAACTTGAAGATTTTGTAGCCAATCTTGAGCGTGCGAAACTCATGGTGTAAGTATGAAAGTATCGCCAAGGATGGCTTATTCAATAATTGTCTGCCTTTCAGTAGGTTCCTCTTTTGCTTCTGGGCTCTTTAGAAAGTCAGAGTTTTGGGATCCTAGTGAAATCCAATCAATCCAAACATTCTGGTCCGAACCAGGAAGATATACGATCAGTTCAACAAATAAGCATGCTGTGCAGCTTACGGTTGCTGGCTCTCAATGGCTTTGGGACTATAACAAAAAGAGAGGAAAAGGAAAAGTAGCCCCTGGAACAGTTGCCCCTCCGATCAACACACAAGAAGAAGTTTGGGAAGCATGGATTGAAGGAAAGATTTCACGTGACCGGTACCTAGCCTCAGTAGCAGCAGCGGCACTGAATAAAACCGCATCGAAGATACTTCCCGCAGCTCCGGATCCAGGCTTCCCACCTCAAGATATGGTTGACCTCTTTGGAGCCCCTCCCGTGTTTGCTGCCGTGGTGATTCCGAATCAGTATCAGATTAAGTTTGACAACGGAACAGTAACCTACCAAGACCACGTTGCAATGCGACCTAGGTATGCCTACTACAGGTTTGACCATGGAACCAATTCGGAAGGAACTCGCATTAGTGAGGTCCCAGAAGAGGAACTCAACGGTCTACTTGAGAATGCGGGAATTAATAAGTCCGAACAGAAGGTGTTCAAAGCAATTTCTTTACTTGAGGGCGGTTTTGATTCTGTCAACACCTACGATACGGGTTTTGTATCCGTTGGATTCATCCAATTTGCTTCTCTGAAAGAGGGTGGACACTCACTTGGCGAAACATTGTTGCAATACAAAAAAGAAGATCCTGAAAATTTCAAGAATGACTTTTCTAAATACGGTATCAATGTCACCACCGATGGTCTGTTGGTGGCGCTCGATATTGAAAAAGGTGAAGAAAGAGTTGGTCCAGCTGCTAACAGTCAAATTATTCTCGACAAGCGCTTGATAGCAACTTTTCAACAAGCTGGAAAATCAGCACCTTATAGGCAAGTTCA
>JAPLCS010000202.1:7300-11875 GCA_026392145.1 Fimbriimonadales bacterium
CGTCATCAAAACAGAAGCTGGCCAATGTGTATTCTTAGACAGAAAGGTTAACACAGGAAGCATTGGCACCATTAACGACTGTTTGGCTGAGATCGCGAAAGTGAAAAACATCAAGAACCTATCTGAATTTGCTAAGTACGAAGCTCTGGTTATCAGATGCATGTGGTACCGTTTTAATCCGGCTGGGAAGACAGATTTATCTCAACCCGAACCATGCGAAATGATTCCAGCTATACTAGAAAAGTACGGACGTAATAAAGACACAAACAAGAAATAAAAAAAGACCTCTGGACTTACCAGAGGTCTTTTTCTATTGAACCCGTGCTTATTTGTAGGCTAATTCACAAATGGTTTTAGCTGCTTCTTGAACTGTTGCTGCTGGAATAATTTGAGAACCAGCAAGAATCCTTCGACCTTCTTCCACGTTGGTACCTTCAATTCGTGCGACAACAGGAATCGTGACATCCATTTGAGAAAACGCTTCTAGAACTCCTTTTGCCACTTCATCGACCTTGGTGATCCCACCGAAAATATTAATAAGAAGACCTTTAACGTTCTTGTCCATAAGAATCAGCTCAACACAACTCTTTACTCGCTCGGCTTTAGCTCCGCCTCCAACGTCAAGAAAGTTTGCAGGCTTACCACCTGCCGCGTTGACCTCATCAAGCGATTGCATGGTTAGGCCCGCTCCATTGGCCATAATTCCTATTTCTCCACCCAAATTAACATAGGCTATACCGCGTCGCACAGCTTCTGCTTCAATTGGGTCATCCGCTGCGTCTGAGCTTGTTTCCTCGTAGTTTGGATGGCGATATAGAGCGTTCTCATCAATGCTAACTTTCGCGTCAGCAGCAATCAGCTTTCCATCTGGAGTCAATGCACACGGATTGATTTCGATCATGTCCGCGTCGTTCTCTTCATAAACCTTAACCAGCTTCTTGATCATTTGTACCATCTGACCAGCTGCCTGCTTCGGAATATTGGCTTTGGCTACGGCGGCGCGAATTTCAAAGTCACTCAGGCCCCAAGAGGGGTCAACTACCAGCTTTACAATGGCATCTGGATTATGCTCAGCAACTTCTTCAATCTCCATTCCGCCTTCTTTACTGATCATTACGACGTTCTTTTGAAGACCACGGTCCAAAAGTACTGACAAGTAATATTCCTCTGCAATATCAATGGTCTCAGTAACGAGAACTTTCTCTACTACCATTCCAGCGGGATTTTGAATACTGACTAGTTTCTTTCCAATCAAATCTTTTGCAAAAGCCGCGGCCTCATCAGAACTGGTAAAAAGCTTAACACCTCCAGCTTTACCCCGACCACCCATCAGTACCTGCGCTTTGACAACCACGTTTCCGCCAAGTTTGTCAGCTATGGCTTTGACTTCAGAAGCGTCAGAGGTTACATCACCCGATGCAACCGGAACTCCATACTTTGCAAGTAGTTCTTTTGACTGGTACTCGTGCAATTTCATGAAACCTAAGGGTACCCCGAACCGACCATCGTTTCATAAGTACGAAGTTTCCCGCTAAGATTTGCCCCTCAAGACTGGAACATAAAATCCCGATACTTTTACTTGTATGAATCCAGCAATTCGAGTTGAAGATTTATGGGTTGATTACAAAACTAAGAAAGGTCAGATTCAATCTGCAGTTCGAGGTCTTAGTTTTGAAGTTCAGCCGGGTGAAATCGTAGGATTTCTAGGACCCAATGGTGCTGGAAAGTCTTCCACTCTGAAGGCCTTGATGGGATTTGTAACACAAAAGTCGGGAACCGCAACCGTTTTTGGGAAGCAAGCTGCAACGGGTAGGAATTGCACAAGCTCTGTTAGGTTCACCAAAATTGCTTATCCTTGACGAGGTTACGAGTGGACTGGATCCTGTTGGCAGAAAGCAACTTAGAAGCCTTCTGAAAGATAGACAACGCCAAGGAGCAACACTCTTCTTTAGCAGCCATGAACTTTCCGAAGTTGACATGCTCTGCGATCGAATTCTTCTCATTCACCAAGGGCAACTGGTTGAAGAAAGGGTCATGTGTGAGTTGAAAGATGACCTTCGGCAATTTGAAATCGAGTTCCAAGGTGAATTCTGCCTAGTGGGCCTAACTGAGCACTTCACACAGCTAGATACCAACAAGTTTAGGGCAACTTTCGATGCAAAAAGCCAGTTATTAGAGGCGGTGACCCGAATCCAGTCAACTGGTGGAATAGTTCAAGACTTAATCTCTCAAGAAGGAAATCTTGAGGACTACTTTATTAATAAGGTGGAGCAAGCAGCATGAAAATTCTTACCTACAAAGCCCTCGCCCGTTCAGTAGTGCTAGAATCAATTCGAAGAAAGGACCTTTGGGTCGTAGCGATTCTAGGGTTCTTGATTATCCTTGCCTCAAGTGCTCTTGGATTTTTTGGATTTGATGGACTTCAGGTATTCGCAAAAGATCTTGCGGTAACCGTCTTAGGTCTTTTCTCAACTATCATTGCTATTCTCACCTCATGCCGACTTATCCCAGATGAAATAAAGAACAGGACTCTTTATCCACTTCTTGCACGGCCTATCACTAGACTCGATTTATTGGTTGGCAAACTAATCGGAGCAGTTGTTGTTACCTGGATTTCATTCCTTGTGCTTTCTGCCCTCACAGCAGTCGCGCTTATGGTTTTCCAAGTCAAATTTGAAACAATCATGCTTCAATACATGATTCTGAAGATGATTGGATTAGTACTTGTATGCTCCGTGTCGCTGGCATTGAGTACGTACTTGACTCCTAGTGCTGGTGCAACAATGTCATTCATCTTTGCCTTCGGTTGTCCGATGTTTGTACGAGCCTTAACAATGGGATATGAATCTGCCGGACCAATATCTAAGCCTATCTTTCCAGTCATTAATGCACTGCTTCCCCAGTTCAGTCTGTTTGATATGGGTGCAAGAGCGGTCTACCCAAACTGGTCTCCAATTCCAGTTTGGATAATTGGTTTCATGCTAGGTTATGCTGTCCTTTACTCTTCTGCAATGGTTGGATTAGGTTGGCTTAAGTTCCGGAAGCAGGCGGTATGACAATGAAACCTTGGTTTTTAGGAGTTTCAGCACTGGGAGCCATGTCAATGGGCTTCTTCACAAAGGATATTCGCCCAGTTGTTAATCCAGCCATTAAACAAGTTGGATTACACGCTCATGACACCCATGCGGCAACTTCACTGCTAGGACAATTCCGCACCAGCCTCTCAGCCTCATTGTTCTTACGAGCTGATCTTTACTTGCATAACGGTGTCGAAATGCGACCGCTTAGCGATGCTGAAGTCAAAGCCGGAAAACAAGGTGTCGGTGGTTCTTCTGCAGAAAAGATTAAGCTGCATGATGATTCAAAAATCATTACCGTTATCCCGCCAAGTTCACATGACTTCAGGGGGCTACTTGGCAATGTAGAAAGATCAATAACAACCTACAAGAATATGACAGGGCATACCCATCAAACCCCAACTCAGACTCTTCCACTATTCCGATTAATGACCATCCTGGACCCACAATTCGTGCAAGGCTGGACTACCGGAGGATTCATTTTGCTTTGGGATCAGAAACCTGGTTGCTTGGAAAAGTCCATTGCATTTTTGCAAGAGGGACTCAGAAACAATCCCAAGAGCATCGACATTTTGACGCAAATTGCCTATTGTCACCTTAAAGTGTTGCCCAAGGCCAATAAGTTGACAAGAGATTACCGAGCCGCCCTGACTTATATCGTCGCAGCTCGGGAAATTGGAAAAGACAACTTTGATATTTTAACTGAACAGGAGTTAGATGCTCTCAAGCAAAACTATTGGAGAATGGTCATCTGCTTCCGCGAAATCAATGATTATAAACAGATGCTTCGTGCGGCAAGAGAAGGGGCAGCCATGTACCCAGATGACGCAGTGCTGGCACGACATGTTGTCGAGGCGGAGCGATTATGTGCAGGCAAATTCACAGAAGTAACACCAGTAATCATTTCCGAACCAACCGATTCAGATTTATAACAAGGAACGATTCAGTCAAAAATTCGTTCAAGTTCTAAAGCTCGACTTCCCTTGACCAAAATTGTATCGCCCTTCCCAACGGAATTTAATCCGTACTTGATGGCCTCAAGTGAATCAACTCTCATTATCTTGGATGCATCCCCCTTTCGTTTGAGATATTCCATCTCAATGAAATCAGTATCTGGCCCAAAGAGAATTATTTGATCTATTTTCGTTCGGCTTATACGTCTACCGATGCTGCGATGTGCTTCCTCTGTCTCGTTTCCAAGTTCGCGCATAGTACCAAGGATGGCAATTCGCTTACCATCACAAGGGACTTCTTCAAGAGTCTGAAGAGCCCCTAAAACAGCTGGAGGATTGGAATTATAGTTATCCATTACTAGGGTCGCACCTTGGTATTCCTTGATTTCCATTCGCATAGAGGGAAGTTGAGCGTTCGTCAATCCATGGCAAGCATCTTCAAGGCTAACCCCGACTTCGGTGGCTGCCAAGATGGCGGCAGCTGCATTATTTGCCAAATGCCTGCCAACAGTCGGCATAATTGCCTTCCACTTTCGACCATCCAA
>JAPLCS010000077.1 GCA_026392145.1 Fimbriimonadales bacterium
CAAGTATAAGCAGTTCTGCAAGGTCATCTGGTAATCCATCGCATCCACCGTGTCCAACTTCTTCAAAGTTGGAGATGAGAATTGTGGTGTTTTGCACGGGAGTAAGTTCGCTCTTCTTGAGTCCCTCCAAAGCGGCGAGGAGGCAGGCAATACACGCTTTATCATCGAGGAAGCGTGATCGAATGAATCCAGAAGGGCTCACTTCGGTCCGAGTGTCTAAGTAGACGAAATCACCCACATTGATTCCGAGGTAGCGGGTTTCTTCGGCTTTAGATGTGAGTTCATCGAGTCGAACTTCCATGGTGTGCTCGTTTCGTGCACCGGTTCGAGCTTCTGAGTTTACGTGCGCTGAGCCGTTTGCAAAAACGATTGAGCCCCTGATTTGGCGTCCGTCGCGGGTCGAGATGGTAACTCCCTCGCTTTCAACGGTAGGCCACATGATGCCACCAATTGCTTTCAGCTTGAGCCGACCGTTGGGCTTGATTTCCTTGACCATAAATCCCAAGGTGTCCACGTGGGCGCTGAGTGCCTTTGGTGCGTTGGACCGTAGCCCTTCGATGTGAGCAAGAAGGGCTCCTTTCTTGGTTCGTGAGGTTGGGATACCCAGGTTCATGAGTTCGCTTTCAATGAATCCAATTGCGTATTCGGTGTCTCCTGTTGGGCTTGGTGTTTCCAAAAGGTCAACCAAAAATCGTTGTAGGTAGTCGTTTGAAATTTCGAATCGGCTCATCGGCGTTCTCTTCTGTAGGTTTACCACTTTCGGAGCGATTCGGGAAGAGTTGGGAGTGGAATTTAAGAGAAATCGTGCCTTTCCTTTACCAGCTAAAGCTAAGGTTTTGGGAGGCGAACTTATATTCGGGTAAGGTCATTATTCCCATGATCATTGTGATGCAAGTTGGTGCGTCTGCGGCGGAAGTTGAGGTCGTCGCTCAGGTTATTCGTGACCGAGGAATTGAGCCCTTGGTGATGCCTGGAGAGGGAAGGACGGCGATTGGAATTCCGGCTTCACTGTCGAATGATTTACGGACTGACTTGGAAGCTCAAATTAGTGCGCTTGATGGTGTCAGCAAGGTCACTCAAACTTCTCATCCGTATAAATTGGCGAGCCGCGAGTACTTTCGCGAGTCGACGATTGTTCGGGTGAAAGACGTTGAGATTGGGGGTACGCAGTTTGTTGTCATGGGTGGACCCTGTTCGGTGGAGTCCTATGAGCAGTTCCGCGAATCGGCTCGGATCGTGAAAAGTGCGGGTGCCACCGTGTTAAGAGGTGGAGCTTTTAAGCCCAGAACTTCTCCTTATTCGTTCCAAGGATTAGCCGAAGAGGGGCTGAAGATTATGAAGTCGGTCGGCGATGAGTTCGGCCTGGTGACGATTACTGAAGTGATGAGCGGTGATATGGTGGAATTAGTGGCCGAGTATGCAGATATTTTGCAAATTGGTGCGCGCTCGATGCAGAATTTCCCGCTTTTGATTGAGGCAGGTAAGAGCGGAAAGCCGGTGTTTTTGAAGCGCGGGCCATCGGCAACCATTGATGAGTTTTTGTTGGCGGCAGAATATGTTTTGAACCAAGGGAATCCGAATGTGATTTTGTGTGAGCGGGGCATCATGGCCTACGACCGTGCATACACACGTAACGTTTTGGATTTGGGCATTGTGCCTGTGTTGAAGGAGTATTCCCACTTACCTGTAATCGTTGATCCATCGCACGGTACGGGTGTGGCAAGGTATGTGCGAGCGATGGCCAAGGCTGCAATGGTGGCAGGAGCAGATGGTGTGATGGTGGAAATGCACCCTAACCCGAAAGCAGCACTTTCGGACGGCTCTCAGGCCCTGACTCCTGCGGTGTTTGGAGAGATGATGGATGATCTGCGCGGCTTGAGCGGCTACGTTGGTCGCACGATTTAGAATGCTGTACCTTGCCTACTTGCTGATTGGCTTAACTGGGGTCTCATTTGGCCTGATTGGTGCGGGTGGGGCAATTTTGATTGTTCCGATTTTGGTTTATTTGGTAGGTATTCCCTCGGAAAAGGCAACGGGCTACGCTCTTCCTATAAGCATGATGGTGAGCGGTGTAGGTTCTTTGATTGGTGCCAAGCAGAAGCAAGTTAATTTCATGCGGGCATTGGAGTTTGGAATTCCAGTCGCGGTGATGACTTTTTTGACGAGGCGGTTTCTGACGCCACAGATTCCAGAAATACTGTTTGGGATTCCAAAGAAGTCTGCGTTAATGGTTGGCTTCGCGTTGATTCTTTTTGTTGCTTCTTTGTCGATGATTTTTGGAAAGAAGTTTGTGCCGCCAGAGAAGCCGCATCCTGCTATCGGGTTACTTTTCGGTTCAGTGGTAGGACTACTGGCAGGGGTATTTGGGATTGGAGGCGGCTTTCTAATTGTTCCCTTGCTCGTACTCTTCTTTGGGCTGGATATGAAGCAGGCCGTGCCTACCTCGCTTACGGCGGTGTTCTTGATTGTGAGTTCGGGGTTTGCCGCTGAATTCCTTAATCATTCTGATTTGCCCTGGATGTTTTTGGGTGGGATTATTGCATATGCTGCGACTGGCATGGTGATAGGTTCCGCGCTGCGCCAGGTGATAGATGGCAATCGGTTGAAGGCTGGATTTGGATGGTTTGTACTTGCGGTCGGTGTGCTAGTGCTTACCCTTGAGTTCCTTCGTCGCTGATAGCTCGTGTCGCTCAATTAGAATAGTACAGCGCGCTCTTTTGCTCTCACGTTCAGGGCAAGACCGACGAGGGACATGCAGAGCCAGATGGCGGTTCCACCATAGCTGAGGAACGGGCACCAGAGCCCGACCACGGGTAACAGTTTGAGCACCATTCCAATGTTGACAAACAAGTGGAAGGCAAAGATGGTGAGGATGCCTCCCATGATCATCTGGTAGTAAAAATCGGCGGCATTGAGCATTCCCACCCAGATTCGATAGAAGAAGACGGCGAAGACGCCGAGGACAAAAACGCTACCCACAAAACCGAATTCTTCGCCGATGAGAGAGAAGATAAAGTCGGTGTGCTGTTCGGGAACTTTAGATTTTTGCTCGCCCTTTGAAAAACCTGTACCACCTAGTCCACCGTTGCCAAACGCGTAAATGGCCTGTTGAGTTTGGTAGTTCATGTCTTTTGCTTCTTTGGTGTCACTTCTTAGACCTAGCAGGGCTTCGATACGCTTCCATTGATATTGCTCAAAGACTTTGGGGCCGATGCTCGGGACTTTGACCACGAGCCCAACCATGATAAAAAAGGGAAGGATGATGGCAAGAATGCAGATGCCACCCCCCGGGAGTCTGCCTGCATATCCCCAGGGGCAGTTGATCCCTTGCTCCCGTCCTCGGGACAGGTGGGCGCTCCTGCCTACACTTTCCTCTCCCCTAGAAAATCTATCGCCGAAGCTGCAGCTGCTGCCATTGCTGCGGTGGACCTCCCTGGCACCCCTGCCA
>JAPLCS010000375.1 GCA_026392145.1 Fimbriimonadales bacterium
CAAGCCATTCGCTCGCCCTAGGACTTCCTGAAGCACCAAATCGAGCGGAACACCTTTGGCAATCACATAACCGTGTCCTCGATAGGTACAAGTGAGATAATCGTCTTGTCGAAGTGCCGCACATGCTCCAGCGGGACAAGCCTCTTGCCCCTGAGCTAGGTGCAAGGAACCACGCAACACGCCACTTTGGGAAAGTGCGGTCAGTTCCTTTTCGACCGCACGAATTCGCACCATCTGGCGAAAAAATGACTCTGTGGTTGCCGACATCGGCGAAATCTTACCTTGACAGGGTTACTTTTCGCCCCGAACCCGATGAGGTCGGAAGTCGACTCAACACTTAGGCATCCACTGGCCGAGCGCAAAAACCTATTCTTGGCTCAAAAAACGACCATTCAATCCCAGGAAGTCGAATCGACAACTGCTCCTGCATCGATCTCATTCCAGGGTTCTCAGTAGCAAAATGCCCCGCCGCCGCCACACAGAAGCCAGAATCACTCATCTCGAGCGCATTATGGTGCTTCACCTCTCCGGTCACAAACAAGTCTGCCCCAGCTCTTCTTGCCAATCGCCACTCTTCGTCCGCAGAGCCTCCCACAACCGCAATACGTTGAACCGTTGTATCAGGGTTACCCCACAGCAACGGAGGTACTCCCAGCCGTTCCTTTAAGAACTCATGCATCTGGAAAAGCAACATCGGTTCTGGTAGCACCCCAATTCTTCCCACAGGTTGTTCCTTCAATGGCTTCAATTCCAAAATATCAAAGCTTGGCTGCTCATACGTGTGAGTACTTCTCATCCGCTCAATCACCCGATCCACAATCCGGGTAGGGCAAATCATTTCAATTCTGTCCTCAGGCACCTCGTCCGACTTTCCAATGCGTCCAATACTCGGATTCGAACCAGGCAACGGCTCAAACGTACCAATCCCGGCTGACTTAAACGCGCACCGACGATAGTTACCGACAAATCCAGCACCGGCTTCTGCCATCGCATCAATCACTGCTTCAGTAATGACATCAGGGGTAAATACAATGATCTTGCAATACTGAACCTCGGCAACCGATCCAAAAGGCTCTACTTCCTCTAATCCTAAAATCTTCGCAAGGGTATCGTTCACGCCAAAGGGAGCCGCATCCCAATTAGTATGAGCCGCTATGTGCGCCATGCCTTTAGAAGCCATTCTTAGCAAATTCTTCGACATCACGTTGTTGTCTACCAACCGCTTTATTGGCTGAAAAATAGAAGGATGATGAGTGACAATCAACTCCGCTCCAATCGACTCAGCATAGTCAATTGCCTCAGATGACAGGTCTAAACAAACAATCCCTTTGCTTACTTTGGCATCGGTAGCACCGAGCAATAATCCTACGTTATCAAACTCAAAGGCCCAACGAACCGGAGTAAACAACTCCATAGAATCAAGAACATCAGAAATATACATACACTATTAGTGTGGCACGACATCCCACTTCTTCACAAAACAACTTGGTACTTCTTCAAGCTGGAATCAAGTGTAAACAAACCACATCAGGTGGTGCAAAAAGCCTCATCCCATGTGGTCGTCCAATTCCTTTTGAAACGAACACCTGATGTCTCGCTCCCTGCACCAGTCCACGGTTAAATTTGCTCCCATACTGGCTCACTCTCGTCGTTAAATCCACTATCCCAGGCACAAAAATCTGCCCACCATGGGTATGTCCACTAATCTGCAAATCCACCCGAGTATCACGATCGTCCATCGCCTGGGCAGTATCTGGATTATGGCTAAGCAAAATTCGAGGCACATCAGGAGAAACATTCTTAAATGCCTGACTCAAAAGCACCTTTCCTTCCCACAGGTCACCCACTCCACCAATCGCCAACAACTTCCCTTTTCTCTCAATCACCTTGGATCGGTTATCAATCAACTGAACTCTTGAATGGTCCTCAATCTGCTGGATACTGTACTTCTCACCTGTCCAATGGTCATGATTGCCAAGCACCCCAAACACTCCATCAGGTGCATCCAAACTCTCTAACACCCCATCCAGCCGTGGCAGCACTTTGGTTTTCCTGTCTCTACCATGAATAAAATCACCTGGAAAGCAAATCACTTCAGGCTTCAATTCAAGTAATGCATTGCAAGCGCGATGCATGTAAGTCATATCAATGGAATCACCCCAGTGCATATCGCTCATCACCCCAACTCGATAACCTCGAAAAGGTTCCGGCAGCCCTTTGATAGCGACCCTCTGATGAACCACTTGAATTCGATTCGGCTCCGTGAGCAACTCACCACCAACAAGTCCGAACGCACCTACAATCCCTCCGGCTAACAACTCTCTGCGCGATAATTTCCTACCAGAAGACATCCCTCGCGGCAACTTTCTTTGACTCACTGCCATTGTTCAACCCATAACATTTCTAAATCTATCCCAACGTACGCAAAAACCAGCAAGCAAATACAAAAAAAGCCACCCATGGTTAATGGGTGGCTTTCCTTTGAATTGAACCTTACAGGCTTTCGTCGCTATCAGCTTCCAAGCTCGCACCAAAGTCAGCATCCAATTCAGTGTCTGCCGCCATGTCGCTGAGCGATGGGAAGTTGAGATCGCCAAAATCGTCATCAAAGTCCATATCATCGTGCTCGGCAAGAGCTTGGAGCGATTGCTCCGCCCATGAACCGCGCTGAACGTTGACATCGATTTCTCGATACTCTCGTACACCCGTTCCAGATGGAATGAGTCGTCCAAGAATAACGTTTTCCTTGAGGCCAACAAGGTGGTCTCTCTTGCCTCGAACGGCAGCTTCGGTAAGTACCCGAGTCGTCTTTTGGAACGATGCAGCGGAAAGGAACGAATCCGTAGCCAACGAAGCTTCGGTGATACCAAGAAGAATCCAAGCAGCCGAAGCTTCCTTAGGATCTCGCTCCACGTTTTCACCTGTGATTGGGTCAACGTATCGAATCTTCTTACCGGCTCTCAAAGCATCTCGAACTTGGTCGTTTGCCTTTTGGAAGGTGAATCGGTCAACAATCTGACCAGGAAGGAATGGCGTATCGCCTGGTTCCTTAACCTGTCGCTTTCGCATCATCTGTCGAATGATAACTTCAACGTGCTTGTCGTTGATATCAACACCTTGGCTCTTATAAACGCTTTGAAGGTTTTCAACAAAGTATTCGTGAACGGCTGCAGCACCTGCAAGTTCAAGAACTTCGTGTGGATCTCGTGGACCTTCGGTCAACGGGTCACCCTTAATAACCTTCATACCTGCCTCAACTGGAAGCTTTCCAAGTGGTGGAACAAGAATCGGATAGATGATATTGACTTCAGCAGTTTCAGCCTTTCGGAACAAAGCTACCACAGCCGTGGTCATCTTCTGACCAATCGTCTTGTGCAATCCGTTGGCATAGCTACCATGCTGATCGGTTTCCCAATTTTGCACGTCGCTGACGTAAGCATCCTTAATCGGAGTGTTGGCAGGAACCGTCGCTTCAATAACGACGAATCGACCAAAGCTCGAATCCTTGACTTCCCGTACGATACCGGAGACAGGGCAAATAATCGCCTTACCTCGTGGTTGTCGTCGAGCTTCGAAGATTTCTTCAACCCGAACGATACCGGAAGATTCACCCGTCCAAGAATAGAAGAATTTCTTCCTCGACTTTTCCCAAATCTTTCTGGAGTCGCTGTCGCTCTTATCAGCCGCCTTTTGAGCCGCCTTAGAAGCTCGCTCAGCTCGCTTCTTCGCCTTGGGATCCTCAATTTCTTCAGCGTTGATAGTCAATGGCGCCGAATCCTTGTTCTTGAACAAAGATTTAACAATCGCTTCTTGAGTTTCAAGCAACTTAGTAGGGTCAAACGCCTTCATGTCGGTATCAGTTGCCGAAGCAAAGTCCTCCATGAACTGTCGAATGAATTTACCGGTCTTATACTGGTTCGTTCGTGCAATAGCAGCAGAACCCGCAACACCACCCGTGTGGAACGTTCTCATCGTAAGCTGGGTACCCGGCTCACCAATCGACTGTGCAGCAATAATTCCAACCGAAACTCCAACTTCAACCAATTTTGAGGTCGAACGGTCAAGACCGTAGCAAGCCGAACAGATTCCCTGAACAAGATCACAATAAAGCGGTGATCGAACTTGCATCGCAAGAAGACCATGCTCGGTAATGTCAAATCCGAATCCTCGGTACTTGGCATAAACCTTCCCTCGCCCTGCTTCAGTGGTTTCATCTTCAAGCTCGGAGTAATAGGACTTCTCAATCTTGTTGATGACGTTCGAAGTTTCCTTGGTAATTGGCTCTTGGAACGCAGTGAGAACTTCACCAGTTTCAGGGTGAGTCACCACGGAGAGTGCCAATCGGTTGTGAATTCTGTCACCAATTGACTCAATCGCTTCGCCCATGGAGACGATGCGATGAGCAGTCATTCCCTTGGTGGTTCCGCAATCAACGGCCTTAACGATAACATCTTGGGCCACGTCGCAAAGTCGTCGAGTCAAATAGCCTGCGTCCGCAGTTCGGAGAGCAGTGTCAGCAAGACCCTTTCTCGCACCGTGCGTTGTTGCAAAGTACTCAAGCATCGTAAGGCCTCGGTGGAACGAGTTCTTAACCGGAAGCTCATAGATTGTTTCGTTGAACTGGTTCAACATCAAGCCGCGCATTCCAGAAAGCTGGGCGAGCTGCTTAATCGAACCCCGTGCACCAGAAACGGTAACAATGTTCAACGGATTGAACTGAGTCAGACCCTTAACAATTTCTTCACCGATGACGTTATAGGTTTCTTGCCAAAGTCGGACAAGTGTGCTCTGCATTTCGTTAAACGCAAGCATCCCCCGTCGGAACTGAGCAAGAATCTTGTTAGATCGGTCGTCCGCATCCTTCAGGATTTCATCTCGTCGAGCAGGTGGGTCCATGTCGGTAATAGCAACCGTCAAACCATACTTGGTCGCCCACTTAAAGCCCATGTCCTTCATGTCGTCCATGAACTTAATCGTGGCGCCCATGCCAGCTCGCTTGTGAATCACCAGAATTAAGTCGGCAAGAGCTTTCTTACTGAGCTCAATGTTCAGATGAGCATCCGAATACTTAAGCGGCCAAGGCAACGCATCTTGGAAAGCAAGCTGACCAGGGGTTGCGGCTTTAACCACGTATTCGATTTCCATTTCCAAAGGCTGAAGTTCGGTGAACTCCTTACCTTCTTCGTCGGTCGAAGTAACCTTCTCGTACTCTTGACCAGTTGCAGCGTCTCGGAACGCAACTTCACTGTCTGGTCGGAAGACCGGACGCGTCAATCGAACCATCACTGGCTCATTGAGATGCAGTCTCTTCTCCATCGACGGGCTTTCCAATGAGAACAGCACTTCGGCAGGATTCGAGTAGATAAACGGATGAGGATGATTCTCAGGATCCTTCGCATGGGCTTCCAGCGCAGCATCGAGTTCAGCCTTACCAGCCTTGCTCATCATCGTCAAGGCATAGTTACCAAGAACGATGTCCTGCACCGGCGCACAAGTTGGTCGACCATCCGCAGGAGTAAACAAGTTTTGAGTCGAGAGCATAAGAACTCTCGCTTCAGCTTGCGCCTCAGAAGACAAAGGAACGTGAACAGCCATCTGGTCACCGTCAAAGTCTGCGTTATACATGTTACAGACCAATGGGTGAACCTGAATCGCCTTTCCATCAACCAGAATCGGTTCAAACGCCTGAATACCAAGTCGGTGTAGCGTAGGAGCACGGTTCAAAAGAACTGGGTGCTCTCGAATGACCTCTTCCAAACCATCCCAAACCGCTGGGTGCATTCGATCAATCATCCGCTTCGCGGTCTTGATGTTTTGAGTAATTCGCTTTTCAACCAGGGTCTTCATTACGAACGGCTTGAACAATTCAAGTGCCATTTCCTTCGGAATTCCGCATTGGTGAAGCTTCAAGTGTGGCCCGACGACAATAACCGATCGACCAGAGTAGTCAACTCGCTTACCAAGAAGGTTCTTTCGGAATCGTCCCTCCTTACCCTTCAACATGTCAGAGAGCGACTTGAGAGGTCGTGCGTTCGATCCAACGACCGGACGTGCTCGTCGACCATTATCAATCAAAGCATCGACAGCTTCCTGAAGCAGTCTCTTTTCGTGGTTAATAATCGATTCAGGAGCATGAATCTCGATAATCTTCTTCAACCGGTTGTTTCGGTTGATAATCCGTCGATATAGATCGTTCAAGTCAGAAGTCGCAAATCGACCTCCATCCAACTGAACCATCGGTCGCAATTCAGGCGAGATAACCGGAATCACACCCTGAATCATCCAATCTGGCTTCGATTTTGAACCGATAAGCGCTTCGGTAACTTCAAGTCGCTTAATCGCCCGCGCTCGTCGCTGACTGGTCGTCATGACGATTTCTTGTCTCAGTTCTCGAGCAAGTTTCTCAAGATCAACTCGGAGCAACAATTCCTTAATCGCTTCAGCACCAATGTTGGCTCGAACAAGCGGGCTAAGGTCTTTCTCCATGCGCATTCCAACGCTCAACAGAAGCTTGGAAACCGCACGATACTTGTCCTCATCAATCAGCTGATTCTTTTCGAGTTTGCCAAGAATCTCAACCGCAACATCAAGGTCCTTAATTCGATCGTCCGCATCTCGGTATTCAGCCTTAATTCGGTCATTTACAGCCTTACTTCGGTCACGAACATACGCTTCGTCGTACTCGTCACCGTTGTTCTTCATGTCTTCAGCAAGTCGAAGCAAAGATTCTTCTTCGAGTTCTCGCATCTGAAGCTGAATATGAAGCTTTTCAATCTCATCCGCCTTCCGAATGTCAGGCAAAAGCTCCTGAATCCCTTCACTATCAATATCAATAATGATGAAGCTCGCAAAGTAGATAACCTTCTCAAGCAATCGTGGCGAAATATCAAGCACCAACGACAAAGGAGATGGAACGCCCTTCAGATACCAAATGTGGCAAATAGGAGCTGCCAATTCAACGTGGCCCATTCGCTCTCGTCGCACTTTGCTTCGAGTTACTTCAACGCCACAGCGTTCGCATACAATTCCCTTGTACTTGATCTTCTTGTAGCGACCACACGAACACTCCCAATCCTTGACCGGGCCAAAGATTTTTTCACAGAACAAGCCATCTCGCTCGGGCTTGAATGTGCGGTAATTGATCGTTTCTGGCTTTTTGACCTCGCCATGAGTCCAACCCATAATGTCTTCTGGGCTAGCGATACCGATTTTGATTTTGTCGAAGAGACTTACTGCGGCCATTGAGTACCTATGTTTTCCTTTATCTTAAAAAATTTGCGAGTCGTGTTTGGCAAGCGGCGTTGCGACCGCTTGCCAAATCTATTTAATTGAAGAATCCAACTGATCGAGCAAGGCGCATATCATCGCCGCCACTCAATTCATCGAGGTCACGAAGCGGGAGTTCCTTGTTGTTGCTGTCTTCCACACTTACCTTCAGACCTAGTGACCGAAGTTCGTTCACCAGAATCTTGAAGGATTCAGGAATGCCAGGTTCAGCAATCGATTCACCCTTAACGATGCTCTCATAAGCTCGGACTCGTCCATTAACGTCGTCAGACTTAATTGTAAGAAGCTCTTGGAGCGTGTACGCAGCACCATAGGCTTCAAGCGCCCACACTTCCATTTCTCCAAATCGCTGTCCACCGAACTGGGCCTTACCACCAAGAGGCTGCTGGGTAACCAGCGAGTACGGTCCAATCGAACGAGCGTGAATCTTCTCATCAACCAAGTGCTCAAGTTTGAGCATGTAAATGATGCCAACCGTAATCGGATTCGGAAGAACGTCTCCCGTGAGACCATCCCGAATCGTTGACTTACAAGTCTTAGGATCAAAACCAGCTCGGTTGAACACGTTGTGCTCAATCCG
>JAPLCS010000153.1 GCA_026392145.1 Fimbriimonadales bacterium
AACGCGGTGGAGCACGGATTTGCTGTCGCGAACAAAGGTGAAATCCATATATCGATTGAAGAGAAAGACAACGATATATGCCTTTGGGTTAGCAATAGCGGAGATAAGCTACCGGAGAATTTTGATCCCTTGAAGACCACGAGTTTGGGACTTCAGATTGTTGAAAGTTTGATTCGTTCGATGGGAGGGAAGTTCTCCATTCGGAATATTTTGGGTTGGACTGTGAGTGAGGTGATTTTCCCTCGTTCGTCTGGTGAGTAAGGTGACACCTTACGATTTTGAGCTTATGGATTTAGGCACTCGGCAAATCGCCGAGTGCTTTTTTTCATGCTTAGAACATGAAGTCCGTCGAAAGGAAGTTACTGCTTCGGCTGGCGAGAATTGAGTTAATCAAATCGCGATTGGCTTCTGAGTAATCAGTTGCCACCAGTGTCCTAATGGAGAACCGCTTGAGGGCATCGGCGACTGAAAGTGTTCCTTCTGCGGAAGCTTTCCGACCGGTGAATGGGAATGTATCAGGGCCTCGTTGACATTGAACATTGAGGTTCACGCGAGAGACTTGGTTGACCATTGCATCTATAAGCGGACCAAGGACTTTTGGATCGTATCCAAAGAGTGAGACTTGCTGCCCGAATTGTGTTTCGGTTGCGTAGTCCATGACTTCTGAAATGTCTTCATAAGCTCTGATAGGGATAATCGGTCCGAATTGTTCGACTTCGTGGAGTCTCATTTCTGGCTTCACTGGGTAGACAATGGCGGGCTTCATGAAGTTTTCGATGGTTTCTCCACCGCCAGGGTTCATGATTTGGGCTCCCATGGAGACTGCTTCGTCGAGCAAGCCGCGTAGCCAGTTTGTCGCACTTGGGTCGGCTAATGGTGTGAGTTGAACTCCTGGTTTCCAGGGTAGACCGCCTGGCATTTTGTCGATTGCATTACTCAGTCCTTCAATGACCTCGTCGACTCGAGACTTGTGCACGAATAGGATTTTGAGTGCGGTGCAACGCTGACCGTTGAACCCGAGGGCACCTGCTACAAGTTGCGGAATGGTGACGGACATATCGGCAGACAAGATTGACTTGAGCCGGTGTGGCTTGGGGTGGTAGGTCTTGAGTTGGTCTGCGGTTTTGCTGCTTCCGATGAAGGCAAGGAGTTCGACGCCACCTTCTTGGAGGATTGGCGGGATGATTTCGTTGCCTTTTCCGTTGATGATGTTGACGACTCCGCGTGGGAAGGAGTCTCTGAACGCTTCCAGCAGGGGAGTATTCAGGAGCTGGCCATATCGCGGGAGTTTGGAAATGACGGGGTTTCCCATGATGATCGCTGGAATGAGAGTAGTGAACGTTTCATTCAGCGGATAGTTGTAGGGACCCATGCAGAGGGTCGGTCCGAACGGTGATCGCCTTATTTGGGCGAGGAATCCTTTTTCGACACTGAACCCGGAATTCTTTCGGTCGAGGTCTTTGAGTGCATCGATGGTGTCCTCAATGTATTGGACGGTTCGGTCGAATTCTTTTTGAGCATCGGGCAGGGTTTTACCGATTTCCCACATGATGCGTTCGACTACGACGTCGCGGACCGCCTTCATTCGGGAAACGAATTCTTGCACTGCGTTGATTCTCGCCGCCACGGTCATGGTTGGCCATTCACCTTGACCGTTGTTCCATGCTCTTTGGGCTGCGTGGAGGGCTTCGAGTGCCTCGGATGCATCGAGAACGGGTGCGTGCCCGAGTGAGGGGCGGACGATACCGCCATTCCAATGGAAAAATAGGCAGGACTGAACTTCGTTGGTCTGCCCCGACCACTCTCTTATCTCCCCGTCGATCAAATACTTGTTTCCGTCTTGGATTTCGGGAACGTTCCTTCCATCGGATTGCCAATGGATTGGATCAACGTGAGACACTGATTGAGTTGTCATCTTCTTCAGTTTGCCAGAAATAGCCGGAAAAGGGGTGAGAAAAAGATTGGCAATCTTTTAATCCTTAACCGCGTGATTGAATGGCTGACATAATGTAAGCATGCCTTTGCCGGTGATTCGTGCTCAAAAAGTTGCCCAGCGGGACGTAAATCCGCTCAGTATCAATGCTGATCAGGTGGCTCAGTGGTTGATTGAGTTCTTGAAGGCAGAGGTTATTAAGCGGCGAGGCATGAGCCGAGTGGTTTTGGGTCTGTCGGGCGGGGTTGACTCGGCGGTGGTGGCTTATTTGTGTGCAAAGGCGTTTGGGCCTGAGAACACGTTTGCTTTTAGGATGCCTTATAAGATTTCAAGCCAGGAGAGTTTGGACCACGCTCAGTTGGTGGTTGATGACCTTGGTATTCAGTGTGAGACGATTCCGATTACGGGGATGGTTGATGGCTATTTGGAGGCGGCGGGTGAGGTTTCGGCTCAGAGACTTGGGAATGTTTGTGCTCGAAGTCGGATGATTGTTTTGTTTGACCAGAGCGCTAAGGTGGGCGGGATTCCGATTGGGACGGGGAACAAGAGTGAGCGGCTGTTTGGTTACTACACTTGGCATGCTGACGATGCTCCGCCGATTAACCCGCTCGGGGATTTGTTTAAGGTTCAGGTGTGGGAACTGGCCCGGGCACTTGGGGTTCCTTCGGTCATTATTGACAAGCCGGCGACCGCTGATTTGGTGAAGGGACAGACTGACGAGAGTGATTTTGGGATTACTTATCCGAAGGCGGATGCGATTTTGCATTATGTGGTTCAGGGTTATTCGCGGGAGTCGTTGGGTCGGCTGGGGTTTGCTGAGGCGGAGATTGATTTGGTGTGGAAACGAGTTTCGGGTACCCACTGGAAGCGGAAGCTGCCGACGGTGGCGATGCTTTCGAACACTGCGATTAATGAGTACTATCTGCGTCCCGTTGACTTCTAGTTTTGAGGGGGGGTGTCCAAAGTGCCGGTAGCTTGGGTGATGGGCACTTTGGACATGTTAGGTTCAAATTTTTTGTAAAATTTGATTTTGATGGGCATCTTGTACACGGTACTTCGGGGTGGTGGAATGGTGGCAAGTATTGGCTTATTAATTACATTCACACCTATCAGGTGGTGAAAACGTGTTTTGTCAACCTTAACTTGGGTTCACGCTTTTTATTTGTATGGTGATTTTTTCAATAACGCCATGAAAAAGATGTACTTGCGTTTGGTTGTTTTTGGTGATTTTGTTGTAGTCCTGCTTTCACTTGCCGGATAACGGTGGGGTCTTCTTGGATTGACTCCATTTTGTGAGCGAGTTTTGACTTCATTTCGCCTAACAACTTTGCGTGTTTATCGCTTTGGACGAGGTTGAGGGAT
>JAPLCS010000110.1:0-8365 GCA_026392145.1 Fimbriimonadales bacterium
AAACATCCTGCAAACCGGCAACCCCACCAGAAACGATGTAATGCATTGGAACCTTCGCCATGACTTCATTCGCCAGCGCAAGATTCGGACCCGTAAACGCTCCGTCGGTAGCAATGTCGGTCACAATCATCCTCACATAGCCAAGTGCAACTAACTCAAGCCCCAATTCAACAATTCCAACCTCAGTTTGTTCTTGCCACCCACTAATCGCTACTTTTCCTTCCCGAACATCAAGCCCCGCGACCACACGCTCGCCAAATCGCCTGCCCGACTCCTGTTTCAACTCCTTGGACTTCAACAGCGCAGACCCCAAAATCACTCGATCAATCCCGACAGATAACGCACGTTCTATTGACTCAAAATCCCGGTACCCGCCGCCAGTCTGCACGCAGACACCCAAACCCTTCATCTCAGCAATCAACTCCAAATGGCAGGGCTTACCCGCCTTGGCACCATCCAAATCGACCACATGAATCCACTCCGCCCCCGCTTCAACAAACGAAGCAGCTACGGCAACAGGATCAGCAGAATAAACCGTCGTCTGGTCATAATCGCCCTGAAAAAGTCGAACGCAATGGCCGTCTCGCAGATCAATCGCTGGGAAGAGTTTCACTGAAATGAGTTTACTTCTGCTCCCACCTCTAACCAACCAAGAGACTACTTTTCAGCCAAATATCGCCGGGCGAGCACTCCACCCAACTCCACAATCCCCGGAGCAGTAATCACCAATTGCTCATGCTGAGCTGGCAGCTCAAACGCCTTAATATGAATTAAATGAGGATCTGTCGCGGCAAGTCCCGAAAGCGCCGACGTCACATCAATTCCATTTACACTCTTGTCATCTGCAGGCGGCTGCTGACTCACAAACCACTTCAGTCCAGGCATATCCAAATCCAATCGACTCTTCTCAATCGTTGACTTTAACCACCCGATAGAGCTTCGGCGATACGGCGCAAACGCCATATCATTCTCTCCAACATGATAAAAAATCCCCGCCAGTTCGACCCTATTCCCCCTCTTCTCAATCTCGTTGATGGAGTCACGAATGAACCCGATCAACTTTGAGTACAAATTTCGCTCCTTCGCCGCAGTTCCCTCCGGGGTCCAATCGTTCATCTGAGAACCACTGTCCGTAAACTTGCAAATTGCAAAATTGCCACCCAACGCAAGCTGAAGCGATTGACCAAAGCTCAACTCAGGACCAAACGTTTCATAGAATCCCGTCGGACGGAGCGCCTCCCAACCATTCGACACCTTCAACCCTCCTCCAAGGCTGTACTTAAACGCCACCGAGGGATTCGCTTTCACCAAGGCATTCCCGCCTAACAGTCCTTTCAAGTCCTGCACAAAAGCTCGCTCACCCTCCATGTTTCGGTGCCCAGCCATCACAAAAAGCTTTACACTGCTTCCCTTCTTATATGGCCATTTCTTCAATCCAACCGAAGCAGGAGCACCCTTTCCAATCGTTCTCAAATACGCTTCAGCGTAGTTCGCCCCATGCTCTAACTGCCCCAAAGTTCCGTAGTGATAGTGCAATCCCGCACCACCTCCAATCTCAATTCCAATATGCGAGGTCGGAATATATTCCGCGAGTGGATCACTTTCCGTCACCGACTTCTGGCCAGCCCGAATCGCGTACATATTATCGCGGTTGTCCATTCCCCAAATCGTCTTTGTCGAAAGTTCACCGATATAGAACTTCAGCTTCGGAGCGTTCAAATCTCTCCTCCAACTCGCCAAAAAGTTTCGCAAGTTTGCGCCGTAGTTCGGCTTAAAAACCTTATCAAACATATCGTTCTCACCCTGGTGCCACATAAAGCCCTCCAGCCGATATTTGATTCCCTTTCGATCCAACTCCGCCAAAGAATCCCGAACCAACTTCAACGCAATCGGATACAACGCAAACCCTGTTGGTGTGTCAGGATTCCAGTCGCCACCCAAATGCGTACCACCGGCAGCACATTTGATAATCGCAATCGGTGCCTTGGTAACCTCCCCCACTCGCCTGCCAAAACTCAACTCAGGCCCCACAACCTTATCGACCGGCTGCAACGCCACCCAGCCGTTCGAAGTCCGCTTCTCTTCCCGCCCGAGATTGTAGGAAAACATCACCTTTTCCTGCGGAGCATCCAATCCAACGAACGGAGGAAACCGCTTGACATCCTTGAGCCTCGAATCAGAACCCACCATGTTTGACTGTCCAGCAAAGATAAAAACTCGTACCGTTTTCGTTTCTTCTACATCCTTGCCAACCCCAGCAAGAGCAAGCGAGCTAAACCCACCAAGCAATCCCACACCAGCAAGCAATCCAACAACGGTCCTGATTCTGAACATAAATATCAAACCCCAAGTTAGCCTCCGCCAACCTGTCCGCCCGATTCTACCGCCAACCCAAAAGCCACCCCACAGCAGCAAAACTAATCTGAAAGCTCGTTCGAAATATCAAAAAGCAACTTCTTTCCTTCATTGATAACATCCGCCGCAGAGCGGTTACTCAATGTCTGATAGTGAATCGTAGCCATAAATGAATCAAGTCTCCTCCCAGCAGAAGTAAAACTGGCACTCAATAAAGAATCTGAATTTGAATGGGATGAACTACCTCGAAGTATCGCTTCCCTAAGAATTCTTATCTTCTCAAAGTCCTGAATCCCTTCTCGAATTCGCTCGAATCGAATCGAACTCTGCGCAAATGGATAAACAAGGTACGCATCCCCGCTTGGCCAAGTCACAAAGCGCGAATCCATTTCTGGATGCTCAACCCAACTGTTGTAAGCCCATCTCAAAAATCCATCAAAACTCTGGGCTGATGCATACCACGCTTCAAAGCAAGACTCCGAAGGCACTGAGAAAGTGAAATTATTTGGCTTTGGAATCATGCAAGCTACATAGAAAGTGGTCTTCTGACCAGCTCGTTTTCGAGCGACTAAGGGATCACCTAACAAATCTTTCACCGCATGCCAGTTACTGCTAAAATCATAAATCGAGGAATTTAGTTTTTTGTAATAGAATCCCGCCATCGCGATTTTTAATTCAGGAGCAGCGGTATGCAAGAACTTGAACATTGCCTCCATTTCATCCTCCTCACGCTCATCAAGTGCAATCGCGGTTTTGTGAAGCCATTTCTTCTCCTTCAAATGTTTTGTAAAGCTCGCCAAAAAGGCCCGCCAAATCGCCTCATACTCAGCGGTACCAGGCAACATTGATGCAGAAACATTTTTGCCTGAAGCAGCATCAAACCAAGTCAACACATTTCCCACTGGCACCATTGAATAACAATTGATTTGCTCGGTAATTCCGCATTCCAACGCAAGGTGAACATAACGGTCAAAAGCAGAATAGTCAAAACTCCAACTTCCATCAGCATTCTTTGTCCAGCGAATCATAGAGCCGTGAGAATCGAACACCTGCTCTCCCCAAGGCTTATCGATTAAGGTGGCAGTCACACACTTTTGCCCTGCGTTGGCCAACAATTTCAGCAAAGGTCGGAGATACTCAAAATGCTTGGCAGACCACAAAGGCGCGTGATGAAATCTCGCCACCGCGAACGGATTTTGCCAAAGGTCCAAGTGAAAAGACCACTTCTCTGGTGCGGGCAACATCCAATTTTGAACCTCAACTGAAAGAGCATGCCTCTTAACTCCCTTCGATGAACGAACACTTACAAATCCAGTGTAAACACCACGCTTAGCATCAGCCGGAATATCAATAGAAACCCAAAATGGTCTCGTCTCTCGAGCACCCAAACTCAATCGATTTGTCTTGACTATCCGATCCGGCTTCAAATGAGCAGGTATCCGGCCCTTAACTCTTCGGTCATTACCTCCCGGAAACTCATCCGTCAGTACAAATCCGACGGCTTGAACCTTCACGTTAGCAGCCCTTATCTTTCTTGTCCTAATCTTTCCTATCCCAATCTTTCCTTTCCACGTGTCCTCACTACTCACGAGGTCACTCACTTCCACTCTTATCTGCTCATCTGCTACTGCTGACCATACCAAGACTTTGCAATGAACCCTCTCTCCCTTCCAACCACTCAACCTCTTTACTTCAGCAACCTCATAAGCAGGAGGTAGACCTTTAATTTCCACTAAGTCAACTGAACCAAAACCCGAGTTGACTCCAGGTAGCACCTTTTTCCAAACCGACAGGTCATATTGATCAGGGTCAGCGGGTTCGGCAACAAGCGACTGCTGCTTCGCACCACTCACGGCTGAGGTCAAGAAAAGGAGCCCAAACATCAGGAAACCACCAACCCACCACCGATATATCTCCCGCATGTTAACCATCCCCCACCGTTCCCAGATTAGCCAAAACCAACCTGTCCGCCCGATTCTACCGCTCACCTCCTAAGGTAACCTTCTTAGATGCAGCGCGGCGCCTTGATGGAGCAAGAAATTCGACAACAGCCCTCGGTTCTCTCTCAAAATTCAAGTCGCTACCTGAAAGAACTCAAAGAAGCGTTCGGTAACCAAGAAAAGCCAGAAATGGTGCTACTCGCCGCTCGCGGATCCTCCGACAACGCCGCTCTGTTCGCCCGGTACCTCTTCGAAATCCACCTCGGAATTCCCGTTTCTCTGGCGGCACCTAGCGTCATCACCCGCTACAAAAGCGAAATGAAATATCCCCGAACCCTCGTGGTCGGCATTTCTCAATCAGGTGCAGCCCCGGACGTGGCAGAAGTCCTCAGCTACATGGCAGAGCGTGGACACCCCACACTCGCCATCACCAACACCGCAGGCTCAAGGCTCACCAAAGTAGCACGTCACTCTCTGCTTCTCGAAGCGGGTAGTGAAAATTCCGTGGCGGCAACCAAAACGTACACCGCTACTCTCCTCGCGCTCTACCAACTTGTAAGAGCAATCGGTGGCGAATCCTGTAACCTCGCCGATCCAAAACTTCCCGATGACAACTGGATTGAAAAGAGTCTCCAACTAGCCACCGAAGTCCACGGCGTACTTAACCGAAGCAATCCAGTTTTCGCCATTGCTCGCGGCTATGGATTCTGTACCGCACTTGAAACCGCACTCAAACTCATGGAATGTGCCCTCGTGCCATGCAAAGCCTACAGTGCCGCCGACTTCGAACACGGCCCCAAGGCACTCGCAGGTCACAACTCAGTCGCCATAAGCTACTTCGGTTCTCTCCAAGGACTCCAAGACCAAGGCTGCGAAATCCTCAAAGTAGAAGCCCCACTTGAACGAACTCCAGAAAACGATCCAATCTTCCCACTCTGGGACATCATCTTCGGTCAATGGCTCTCACTACTGGTCGCCCGATCCCGCAACCTCGACCCCGACAAAGCACGTCATCTCAGCAAAGTCACCGAAACTTTGTAAAACCTTTATCCTCCAACTCTTAACATTTGAGCAAAGTCTGCCTACCTAAAGTGGTCTCTCTGCTTCAAAAGTGGTTCCGACCACATGATCCTGACCACATCATTCCATCGCCATTAAAAGCCAGCAATCCTCAGCGATTCAGAGGTTGACAAACACCCATCCTAGCACCTAACTAAGGTGAAAAACAGTTTCTCTTAATCACCTAGCCCAATGAATATAGCCAGACAGCAAGTGCCCATCAATTTTAAAAAATACAAAATTTTTGAACCTAAAGTGCCCAAAGTGCCCTTCACCCAGCAACAGGAAAAATGGGCACTCCCCTCACAAAATAAAGCCTAATCTCAAGAGTGGGTGGTTTCAGTCGAAAGCGATCGCTCGCCCGTCATGCACGCCTCAAGCGAAGCCAAGGCAACCTCGATTTGATCATCTCTAGGTTCCTGAGTCGTAATCAACTGTGTCCATAACCCCGGCCTAAACAAAACCATTACCGCCGAATTGTCTCGGAACTTGCCCGCAAACCTCAAGAGCTCATAGGCAAATCCGGCAACGAACGGCAAAATTGAAATATGCAGCACCGAATTGCCGAGCGCCTCGAACAGTGCCTTGCCCTCATACTGTGGAAAGAGCGATTCAAACCGCGGGACAAACGGGAACAAACACAGCCCCAAAATAAGAACAATAATCGCAAAGCTCGTGCCACACCTCGGGTGCAAACGCGTCTGCTTCTTACAGTTTTCCAAAGTCAATGGTAGCTGAGCCTCAAGCGTATTTATCGCCTTGTGCTCTGCTCCGTGATATCGAAAAACCTCTTTCACGCCCTCTAACCGGCTGACCGCAAACAAATACCCAAGGAAGAAAGTAATCTTGATAACTTCCACGGTCAGGTTCGTTTGCCGCCCATCCCAGTGGAACTTCTCCTTGAGCAACGTGCCGGCGACCTGAGGCAAAATCTTGAAAATAAACAAGGCAAACGCAAGCGAAACAATCATGGTGGACAGCACAATGCCATCCTGAACTTTCTTGCTCATCGCCTTCGGCGCAGTCTCACTCCCGGCAGACTGACCCGAATCCGCATCAGAACCAGTTACACCATCAGCTGCATGGGAAGTGATTGTTTCTTCGAGCGGCTGATACTCGGGCGAAAGCTGAATATCAGAAGCAAACTTCATCGCCTTGGTGCCCAAAGTCATAGCATCCAACAGGGCCCAGCTTCCACGTAAAAATGGAACCTTCAACCACTTCTGGCGCCCAATCCAAGTCTTCTCAATAGGCTCCGCAATCACAACCAACTCTTTGTTCGGAGCGCGACAAGCAATCGCAAAATACTTTGGCGAACGCATCATCACTCCCTCGACAATCGCTTGGCCGCCAACGCTTAAAAAGTCTTCCTTGGACATGAATGCTAAGTGTACCTACCTGCTCTTTTGGGTCTTTCGTCCCACTTCTTGGCAACAAACATAAAGACTCTGTTAAGTGAGCCGTGATTATGAACATGATGAAAGTAGGAAGCGTTAAACCTCTTATGAGTACGGGAATGGAATTAAGGCAGGGAGTAATCCTCACAGAAGAAGAAGCGAGTGCGCTTCTTAACTTCGCTTCCATGTCAACGTCGCCAATCGACCCGGTCACTGAGGTCGCCCTCCGAAAGCTCTCCTCCTTTGTCACCAAACACATGGACCCCGTCGCCTGCCAATCAGGTGACTCCTGTTGTCATCAAAACAGCACAAATTCCGACGGCACCAACAATCTCAGAAACATCGAAAACGCGGTGGTGACAATCAACAATCCGGTCGCAGTTTAACGACACGCCAGCCAATAAGAACCCCATATTCCCGCTTCTGCTCCGTAAGGAGTCGGCACGCAACCAAGTTCCTCAACAACTGGCCGCAACCAGTCAGACAAACCAACCGATCCTGCAACCACAATCACGTCCGGATAAATCATCTCCCGTGTGAGCCTCACCACGGTTCTAAACGCCTCAATCGCATCCTGCCGTTGCTCAAGAGTAGGTTCTGGAGACAAGCCTGCACCACCGAGTAATTCTTCAACCGTTCTTCCCGAATCGGTCATAACATCATTCAACCTCGGATACTCTCCACGCGGACCGCGAACAATCTCACCGCGCAGCACAAATCCCGCCCCAACTCCCGTCCCAAGCGCCAAAGTAGCAACATTCTTTCCCGCGAAGTCAGGATGACAAGCGTGCCCCCAAGCGGTCGCAAGCCCATCATTCAAGCTCACCGTTGGAATTTCAAAAACCTCCGAGTGAAACACCGAACCCTGGTGCTCAGGAATAATCGGTTTCGCCTCCCAAACCTCACCAGTGACAGGATCAACCGTTCCACCAGTTCCTACTCCCAACCTCTGCACCCGATGTTGAGCAATCTGAGAATGAATCCATTGGATTCTTTGCTGCCTTTTTGAAGGGAGCGGTTCCCTTTCAACCGCAACAAGTTGCCCAGACTCAAACACCGCAAATCGAATCCAAGTACCGCCGATGTCAACTGCACCAATGCGCTCTTTATTGTTCGGATTCCGAACAATAAATTTTCTTGTTTGTTTCACCGGATCGTTGATTGCTCCACCAATCACCACCGCCTGGGCACCAATCCTTAGCGCTGCTTCAACTTCCCATCGCTCGGCATACCTCCCCTCGGCAATCACAGGCAAACCAGTCGAAACCGCATATCGAACAAGTTCGAAATCTGGCCCCGTTGTCATTGCTCGAGCGGGGGTGTAACCAGCAAGAGTAGTACCAATTAAATCGCACCCCGATGCCACGGCATGATCAATGGTCTCAGATGAGTCGCAATCTGCCATCGCCAATACACCTGCTTGATGAATCATCTCCACCAATTCCGCCACGGTACTTCCATCGGGCCGACTCCGTGCCGAAGCATCCAAGGCGATTACCTCACATCCCAAATCAAGCAAGGAACTTACTTCTCGTCGGGTCGGCGTAATATAAATTTCCGAATGGTCATAGTCCTGCTTGATAAGACCTATAACCCGAACATCAGATCCCGCAT
>JAPLCS010000110.1:8391-8804 GCA_026392145.1 Fimbriimonadales bacterium
GCAACACCCGCACGCCTTCATCTAGCGAACACTTGGCTAGTTTCCAAAGAGTTTCAGGATCATCAACCGCCGCATTCGTGCTCGCCTGTACACTAACAATCAACGACGTTCCTTCTAATAAGGTCTCGAGCCGCGAGGGTTCATGATTCAACATCGTAAATCCTAAATCGACAGAGGGCTACTCCAATTCAATAGTGGCAGGCGGCTTACTCGTCAAATCATAAAAGACACGATTCACTCCGTCAACCTCATTCACTATCCGACTCGCAATTAATTCCAACACATCAAACGGCAAAGGAACGGCTCGAGCGGTCATTGCATCCTCACTTTCAACTGCACGAAGCACAATTTGCTTCTCATAAGTTCGTTCATCACCCACCACACCCACACTCTTAACATCAAGAAGTGCGGCA
>JAPLCS010000018.1 GCA_026392145.1 Fimbriimonadales bacterium
CATACCGTCTGGCGGTTGCCCCACGGGTCAACATACTCGTGAGCCGCCTGAATCCGTGCCGAATTCCTAAAAGTTCGAACCTCAACAATCCGGTACCGTCTCGTCTGAGCACTTCCCGACAAGTCATTCAACATGTCGTAGAAGTCCTGCGAATTGATAGAGTAGTCATATCTACCATCCCTCAAAATCGCAATGCGGCCATCTTGACGCACCAATCGGTCCATCGCTCGCAAATCCTGTCGCTCAAAAGTAACCCGCAAGTCCTCAATCGAATAATCCAAATCTCGGTCTCGATTCTGGAACCCTTGATTCCAATTCCCACCCCAAGGTGAGTTCCATGAGGAATCAAAAACATACGTGTTACCAAGATTCCAAGCCCAAGGTGAAGCCCAATTTCCAACCCACACGGTTTGGCAATTGATGTAACCAGGGACAAACGGATACCAGTAAAACGGAGAAACCACAACGTTCACTTGCCACGGATTGAAGCAGTAATTAGAGAACCAGAACGAGTTATCAATCCAGTTCGGATTGTAATGGCAATATCCATTTCTCCAACCATTAATCAACAGATTGTTACCACCGATGATAACTCCATTGATTCCAAACTGAGCGCTCGCTCGAGTCTGTGAAATATCAATGATTCCGCGTCCCGCTGAAGGAGCTTGTACTGAAAACTGCCGTTGTGAGCGATCACGAGTTACATTATTCGTTGAGCCATATTGAGGGCGACCACTCCTTCCCGTCTGAGAATCTTGCCGAGCCCTCCCGAGCGAATTGTCGTTGGAACCACCTCGATCTCGTGTGCTACCGCTCGTGCTTCCTTGGCTTCCAGTGCGATCTCGACCTTGACCATTGTCCGTCCGCGATCCACCACTACCAAATCCACCACTACCAAAACCGCCGCTACTGGAACCACCGCTACCTCCACGACCTAATCCGCTATCGCGTCCACCACTATCACGTCCACCACTGTCACGTCCACCCGAGGTACTGCCCCCAGACGAACCGCCACTGCCGCCACGATCTCTTCCGCCACCCTGACTACCGCCAGAAGTAGAGCCACCACCGCCCGAGCGACCGCGACCCAATCCACCATCTTGAGTGGTAGGAGGTGCAGAAGGAGGCAAAACAGGAGGAGCCGACCGACTAGGAGGAGGGGTTGGCGAGGAAGGAGGAGGGGTTGGCGAGGAAGGTGGAGGGGGAGGCGTCGAAGGCCGAGTTGTACCACCTGAACTTCCACCAGAGCCACCGGATCCACCACCGCCGGAACGGCCACGACCCAATCCCTGACCAAACGCAAAGACCGTGCACAAAGCAAGCAGTCCTAAAGTTGAAGTGAAACGCAAAGTTTTCATGGCTTTCTTAATGAATTCAACGTGCTGATAGAAGAATCGTTACGTAATTATCCAATGATTATCTTAGTAACACAAATCATTTCTCAACATTCAAGCAAGAATCTTCACCCTCTGGTGCTTTTACTTGGAATAGACTGGAGAGAAACTGAACAACGGGGGCTGGCGAAGCGCATCTCCTTGCAGGAAAGATAATGAGTAAACACAGAATCGGAGTTATTCCCGGCGACGGTATCGGACCAGAAATTACCGACGCAACCCTCGCCATCCTCGATGCAGCAGGATTCCAAGCAGAGTACACATTCCTAGAAGGCGGTCTCGGTGCCGTCGACAAAGGCATGGCAGCAATGCCCGAAGAAACTATCAATCAAATTCGAGAAATCGGAATCGCCCTCAAAGGTCCAACGACAACCCCAGTTGGCAAGGGTCACAAATCCGCAAACGTCATCCTCAGACAAGCCCTCGAACTCTTCGCAAACGTCCGACCTGCCAAAACCATGCCCGGCGTCGAAGGTCACTTCAGCGACATGAACATTGACCTCATCATTGTTCGCGAAAATACCGAAGACCTCTACGCAGGAATTGAATATCAAGCACACCCAGACGTCGCCCAGGCAATCAAAGTCATCACCCGACCAGGCTGCCGAAGACTTCTTGAATACGGCTTCGATATGGCTGTGAAACAGCAACGAAAACGAATCACCGCCGTTCACAAAGCAAACATCATGAAACTCACAGACGGAATGTTCCTCGAGGAGTTTTACAAAGTTGCCGAACGCTATCCGCAGCTCAAAGCCGACGACATCATTGTTGACAACTGCTGCATGCAATTGGTCACCAAGCCAGACCAATTCGATGTACTAATCACCGAAAACTTATACGGAGACATCGTAAGCGATCTCTGCGCAGGTCTCGTGGGCGGGCTCGGGCTCGCACCATCCGCCAACATCGGAACAAACTGTGCCGTGTTCGAAGCGGTCCGCGGTTCTGCACCCGACATAGCAGGAAAGGGAGTTGCAAACCCAACTGCACTCCTGTTCTCATCGCTCATGATGTTAAGACACCCGTCCTCCGAGTCTGCAACGAAGGACAGTGCGTCACCATCGACTTAGGCGGAAAAGCAAGCCTCGAAGAGTTCAAAGTCGAAGTGATTCGTCAATCAAAATAACCATCAAGTAACCAACCGAAACGAGTGGGAAGTATTCTAGAAGGGATCACGTCTGAAGACCTTTCTCGTCAACCTCCATGTCCCGCCCACTCGTATCGGTTATTCTCACAAGCTACAATCACCTCAGCTACATAGATGAGGCGATCACCAGCGTCCGCAACCAAACATTCCAAGACTACGAATTCATCGCCATCGATGACGGTTCAACCGACGGCACCCGCGAC
>JAPLCS010000368.1 GCA_026392145.1 Fimbriimonadales bacterium
GCCGTGAGCCAACGACGAACCAGATGGTTTTTTATGATGCCGATGGTAAAGGTATGTTGCAGACTGCCGTACATAGTTTGCTTGGGCAGTCCGTTCGTACCGGTGAGTCGGGAGATGGTGCTGAAGATCCTCAGTTGACAAGTTTGCTTTGGCGTTTGGATCCTTATGCAGGTGGTTTGGGAACGTCTAATCCTGACGAACGCCGAGTCAAAGCGATTGCGGCAATTGCTGGTGCGTTTAGTTCAAAGCCGAAAATGCGCTACGCCGCCGCCATGTTCCAGTGCGCACTGAGTGCGGAGCGGGGCAAGGCAATCTACCTTAAGCGGCGATTTTTGCCGTTTGGAAATGGAGAGTTCGTTGAACCGATGCTTGGGGTCCGAAAGGCTCTTTTTGCGCTCACACAGGATTCCATTGTTGACCCTGTTTTGACCAACTGGCAGTCAGAAGTTCGCTGTTATGGGGATAAACCGGTATGGTTGCAAAACGAAGGTAACTCACTTCAATTGATTTGGAATGTTCGTGATAAATTGTTGGGGACGATTAGGTTGGAATCAGCCTATAAGATTTTCATGTCAAGTCGAACCAATATTCAATCAATCATAGTTGATAATCAGATAGGGTCTCAGGAGATTAAGTATCAGCCGATGCAGATCGAACAGTGCTCGATGCACTTGTTTGTGCCCGAATGGGCGAAGCCTTTCCCCATGACAGTACTGCCACCAACCTATTTTGAGTCTAAGTCGCAGTTATAACAGATCGCTGTTGTAGTGAAGCCCGATGTTTTCGGTTCGCTTGATAGCTCCGTTGACCACGTATTTTGCGGCAATCAAGAGGTTCCATGTTTCTAGTGGGTGGGTGGAGAATGGGGCCCTGGGCAATCGTTCATATTCTTTGAATAGCTTTTCGATTTCCTTTTGAGCTTTCAGAAGTCCGTCGTTGGTTCTTACGATGGCTGCTTCCTTCATCATGATATTTTGGAGGGATCGTCGAATACGGACCGAATCTGCCTCGGGAATGCACTTCCACGCGGGCAGGTCAATGGCTTCTGGAAGTTCAACTTTATTGTCCTCTGCGGTGAGTTTTTCACTTGCGGATTTGGCGAAGACCATCGCTTCGAGGAGGGAATTGCTTGCAAGACGGTTGGCACCGTGAACGCCTGTGCGAGCAACTTCTCCCGCAGCAAACAGCCCCGGTATTGAGGTTTGACCATGGATGTCGGTTTTGACCCCACCGCACGAGTAGTGCTGCGCAGGGACAACGGGTATCCAATCTCGATCAATTTCGAGGTCAATGGATTTTAGTTTTTCGTAGATGGTGGGAAATTCACTTTGAATTTCTTGGGAAGGGAGGTGCGTGATATCAAGGTAAACGCACCAAGTACTTTGCTTGCGCATTTCGGATTCGATAGCTCTGGCAACAATATCGCGGGGAGCAAGTTCGAGTCGCTCATCGTAATCGTACATGAACCTCCGACCTAAGTGATTTCTCAGGGTCCCGCCGTGACCACGCACCGCTTCGGTGATGAGAAAGCTCCGCATCTGCGGGTGGTAAAGCGTGGTTGGGTGGAATTGCATGAACTCCATTTCCAAAATTTCTGCCCCGGCTTCGTGAGCTAATCCAATTCCATCTCCGGTTGCAACGCGAGGATTGGTAGTGTGTTGGTAGACCCGACCGCAACCACCGGTCGCAAGCATGACCGCTTGGGCGCCGAAGCATCGGAAACCGAGTCCGTCGACGTGGGCAGCTACGCCGATGCATCGACCGCCTTGAAGAAGGAGACTGGTGACAAAGCTTCGTTCAAAGACGGAAATATTGGGGTGATTGTGCACGGCTTCTACGACGGTGCGTTCAACTTCCCAACCCGTTTTATCAGCGTGCTTAACGATGCGATGTCGACTGTGCCCCCCTTCTTTTCCGAGCGAGAGTTCTTCTCCGTTATGGTCGAAATTTGCGCCTAAAGAGATGAGCCACTCTACGGCACTGGGAGCATTTTGGACGAGGAATCGAACCGCTTCTTGGTCATTGAGACCTGCTCCAGCCACTAAGGTGTCTGTTTCATGAAGATGCCAGTCGTCGGACTCGCCTACGGCAGCTGCAATTCCGCCCTGAGCCCACTGCGTGTTCGAGTCGGTTATCTCCGCCTTAGTAATCACGCACACCTTGCCGTGGTCTGCGATGGAGAGTGCAAAGCTTAGTCCCGCTAGGCCGCTACCGACCACGATGTAGTCAAATTTCTCGAGGGGAATCATTTTTTGGTCGCCTTGATGGCGTAGTCGTGTTCCATGGCTGGCAATTCGACTCGAAGTTTGCCGTCAAGACCTACACGGTTTATGACTGTTGTTTCGATTTTGCCTGTCCAGGTATTCCACACTTCGCACTTCCAGTTGCCTGCTGCAAGTCCTTCTATTCCGATGATCGAAGGAGGAATTGCGGAGGTCTGTTCTTTTAATACGCATAATTTGCCCCACTTGCGTTCATCGCTTCGCAGCCATACGAGGGCCGTGGTGTCTCCTATGGCTCCCCAGCCGATGAGAGGAGGAATCGGTTTTGTGACGAGGTCTTTGAATCTGAAGGTAGACATGACCCAATCTGAGCCCGGGTTTCGAACAATAAATGTGTGTTTTCCGGCGGGGATGGTGACTTGATAGACACCGTTGTACTGGGTAAGCGTTGTTCCGCTCTGGTTTCCGTCGGAGTCCTTGAAGTCTCGATTGAGGATTATGGACCCGTCCAATTCGTATTGAAGTCCTGCGCCACCGTAGCCGGAAACGCCAGTAACGACCGTTTCGAATTTAGTTGGTGTAGGCAAGTCAACCGTGAATGTGAGTGGGTTGTACCACGTTGGGTGATTGACTTTTCCGTGAAGCAGGCTAGTGACAGGAAAATCGCATTTCGCTCCCGCTGAAGAGATTTTTACCGATTGTGGTCGGTTTGATGGGGAATCTGCCCATTCTTGTGGACCGTTTGCGAAGGATAGGTCTTGGCGCAGGGGCGGATTTGGTTTTGTCACATAGGTGAAGGTTGGTTGAGTTTGCCTAAAGTTTTCTTTGTCCCACTCGATCCCGTTGACGAATAGTGATGCTGGTTTCCAGAGTGAATAGAGGTTTTTGGGTGCGATATGACTGTCCCACCACCATGGTTGGCTTGCTCCGCTTGCACCCATTGCAATGGATAGCCAGAGTGGATCGTGAATTTGGTAGCCAAGGGGATCATCGTCGGCACGTGGTCCTCCTGCATCTGCTCCAATTTCACCGACGTAGTGTGGCTTGCCCCAGTTGCCCTTTCGGGATTGTTGAACCGCCGCTTGGCTGAGCACTTCGGGGTTCATGTAAGAGTGGGTTTGGATGAAGTCTATTCCGTTGAGAAGGTCAATGTCCTTTACCCCTGCCGAATTGGAAAAACTGGTGGTAATGAGATGGTCATAGGGATCCATTGCTCTCAGCTCTTTTGCCATTTGCTGGTGCCAAGCTTTCACTGGCTCGGTTGTAAATCCAGTAACGAGATCAACCTCATTCCAAAACTCCCACGCATAGATGGTGGGGTCGGCGGCATAACGACCGATGAGGTAACGCAGTTTTGATTTGTACAGCTCATCCATAGATGGGCTTTCCCAGAATTCGGAGGGAGTGTGGAGCACACCGCCGTTCGCGATGTTTTGTGGTGTCTCCTCCCATGCGTTGTACGCATCTTTTTCTCGCAATACGTTGTATGACTCGATGCAGAACTTGATTCTCATTCCGTTGTTGCGAGCCAGATTGACCACATGGTCCAGCCGGTATAGGTTTTCGATGTTAAATTGCCCCATTCCTTTACCGTCTTTTGATTTACCGGGGAGTTCAAGGGCAAAAGTTGTCCAATGGGGGCTTAGCCAAACGCGGAAAACATTCGCTCCATTTTTGGCAAACTCGGGTATCCATTGGTCAAAGTTGAATGTGCCCTTGTCCCCGCCCCAACAGATGTTCGATCCGATTGGGAAGAAACTTTTACCTTCTGATGTGGTGAAGTATTTCTTGTCGAGGTTGCTTACCTTTACGAAGCCCGTGGAGGTGATTTCATTGCCAGAAGGTGGAGTACCGGTGACTGTGAGTTCCTTTGAAAACGTAGTTGAATTACGATCTTTGGCGGTGATTGAAAGTTTGTGAGTGCCTTGTTCGATGAGGGATAGATTGACTTTCCATTGGGGCTTTCCTGCGCGGGTGATGACTTCTTTGTCGCCATTGAGCGCTCGCGTGCAGTTATAGGAGAAGTAGCAAGGTAGCGAGAAAGTCTTGCCTGAGGGTTGGGTGACATCTAGTCTGACTTCTATGTCTTTGGCATCGAAGGGATTATCAAATGTCGCAGTCATGTCAAGAGTCAAGACTTGAGGTTCGTAGATGGGAATCGTTGCTTTCGGGAGGGTTACCGAATTGATGTTGAGTGGCTCTTGGCTTCGGTAGGGGGTGATGATGGTTGAAAAGTGGGTTATTGAAGCGTTTTTGTGCCTGTTTATACTGGATAGTCTGCCTATCAGGGGTGGCAGGTCGGGTGCCACTGTGGTGTGGGTCAGGGCGGCGATAAAGAGCACTATCATCAACTCTTTGAATCTACTTGAATCTGAGACTTTGAATCCCAATTTGTGAGTTCAAAGGCAAAGAAAATTGCAAAAACTTCTGCTAAGTGGGTTTTGAATTTAACGGGGTCGGTTATGCTTGGGAAATGCATTTGGTTGGCCTTTTATTTTTGAGCCATTTGAGTCATTCCGCCACTGTCAATTGTCAGGCTGAACCGGTGACCGTTTTTACTGACGCTACGGTTGTATTAAGGGAAGGAAAGACGATTTCTAATGGAATGGTGGTAATTCAGGGAGAGAAGATTATCTCTGTTTCTGAGAGTGGTACGGTTCCAACTGATGCGAAAGTGATTTCTTTGAAAGGAAAGACCATCTATCCGGGTTTCATTGATGGCTATGTGGGCAAGGGCGTTAAATCGCCACCTGCACCTTCTGAAGCAGGGAAGCCGAATAACACTATTGCAGCACCATCTAGCCTTTGGGTTGGGAATCGAAAGGGAATTGCTCCCGAGTGGAAAGCATCGGAGAACTTGGATTTTTCGCCAGATTCGAGCGATTTGAAGAATGGGTTCACTGCGGGTTACTTAAGTTATGGTTCTGGTGGCATGAAGGGAATCGGAGCGGTTGTAGCTTATTCTGATTCCAAGGTAGCCGGGCGGATTTTGAATAAAGAGCTTGGGTGCGGGATGTCGTTTAAGTCGGGAAGCGGAACTGGATATCCGAGCAATATTCTTGGCCAGATTGCTTTGTTGAGACAGGTTCTTGCGGATGCTAAGTCAGTTGCTGATGGAGGAAAGCTTTTTGAAGGAGACCGACCGAGTTGGATGAATTCTTTGGATGCGTTGCAACCTATGATTAAGAAAGAGCAACCCGTATTTTTTGAAGCCAATTTGGAGAGGGAAATTGAGCGCGCTTATCGTCTCCAATCAGAATTTGGGTTCAAGATGGTTTTAGTTGGCGGACGGGATGCGTACAAATGGTCTGCGCTGGTGGGACAGTCTAAGACACCGGTCATCTTGAATATGGATTTGCCTAGTGAACCTAGCATGACTATTTCTCCGACGGATACGACCCCACAAGAGTTTAAGGTGCAACGATACGAACTTTGGCAGGCTCAGATGACGACTCCCAAAGTGCTAGCTGATTTAGGGATCGATTTGGCATTTACCTCGGGAAGCTCTGGTAGCGAGTTCTGGACAAATGTGAGAAAGAGTGGGCTAACTGAAGTTCAAGTTCTTAGAGGGCTGACGACGATTCCTGCCAAGTTGTTGGGAGTTGAGGCTGAATTGGGTTCGATTGAGGCTGGAAAACGAGCCAGTATTGTCATTGCAAGCGGACCTCTTTTGGACGCTGAGACCAAGATAGAGCAGGTGTGGGTGAGTGGAAAGCAAATGTTCCCGAAACCTGAGGAGAAGCCAAGCAAGTAACGAGCGGAACGCAAGGAGATTTATGATGAAACGAATTCAATTATTTTCAATTTCAATTGCAACTGTAGCGCTTTCGCACGTTGCTTTAGCACCGAATGCAATGGGTCAAGCACCTATCGAGCTGGAAAAGGATCGGAAGCCGAAGACGGTTACTAACCGTAACTGCCTGATTCAAGATGCACGGGTCATGACAGCAGTTAAAGGTAGCTTTGACCATTGCGATATTTTGGTGACCAATGGCAAAATCGCTGCGATTGGAAAGGGGCTAAAGGCTCCGGCTGGACATGTGGTGGTACCAGCGACTGGGCTTGTGGTTGCGCCTGGGATTGTGGACGCTCACTCTCACCGAGCAAGTGATGGAACGAACGAAGGGGCAGAAAGTATTACCGCTGAAGTGCGAATTGGTGACGTTTTGAACCTTAGTGCACTTAATGCTTGGCAAGCATTGGCAAGTGGACACACCTCGGCGTTGGTTCTGCACGGTAGTGCGAACTGTATCGGTGGTGAGAGCCAAGTCTTGAAGTACAAGTACGGCCGACCTAACTCGGAAGCTCCAATCTCTGATGCACCGAGGATGATTAAGTTTGCTCTTGGCGAGAACGTCACTCGCAAGAGTTCAACTACGAAGGATCGTTATCCACAAAGCCGTATGGGGCAAGAATCAGTCTTCCGACGTGCTTTTACGGATGCTCGTGCTTATATGCAGAAGTGGGACGATTTTCGTTCGGGTAAGTCCAAGGAGCGACCCCGAAAGGATTTACGGCTTGAAACGCTCAGCGACGTTTTGAAGAAGAAAGTTTGGGTTCAGTGTCATAGCTACCGATCGGATGAAATGTTAATGATGGTTCGTTTGAGCCAAGAGTTTGGATTCCAAATTGGAGCGCTTCAACATGCGCTTGAAGCCTATAAAATTGCGCCTGAACTTGCAGCGGCAAAGGTTGGAGTTTCGATATTTGTTGATAGCTGGAGCTTTAAGCAAGAGGGCTATGATTCGATTCCCTGGAATGCTGCGATTTGCAAGAAAGCTGGGGTGACCGTTTCGATTAATACGGATGGATTAAGTGGCACTTCGGCACTTAATATTGATGCTGCGAAAACGATGCGGTTTGGCGGACTTTCTGAGGAGGAAGCGCTACTGACCATTACTCTTAATCCTGCTAAGCAACTTGGTATTGGGCATCGGGTCGGTTCGATTGAAGTTGGGAAAGATGCTGATTTTGGCATTTGGAATGGCAGTCCTATGAGCACCTACTCTAAGTGTGTGATGACGATGATTGAGGGTGAGGTTTTCTTTGAGCGGCGAGATGCTTTTGGTGTAGACCGGCTTGCTGCTAGAAAAAGCGTGGTTGATCCTATCAAGAATCGTGGTGAGGCTAAACCGCTGAGGAAGTCCGATCGGTATGCCATTGTTGGCGCTACGATTCATCCAGTTTCGGCACCTGTTATCGAAGATGGAACGGTGATTGTTGAGAAGGGGAAGATAATCGGAGTTGGAAAGGGAATTTCGGTTCCTGGGGGGACTACCACCGTCAATGGTTATGGGATGCATGTTTATCCCGGATTTATGGACTGTAACTCCTCTATAGGATTAAAAGAAATAGATCCTGTTCCGGTAATGGTTGACAACACAGAGTTTGGAACTTTTCAGCCAGATTTAGATGCGGGAACAGCACTTTGGGTTGAATCGGCTCACTATGGTCCTGCTCGATACAACGGTGTCACCAATTGTTTCTCGGTTCCATCTGGGGGAAGTATTCCTGGTCAGGGAGTGGTCTTAAACACTGATGGATTTACTACGGAGCAGTTGAGTGTTCAGCGAAAGGCTGCTTTGGTCGTGAACTTGTCTGGGGGTGCGATGAGTGGGCCTGAATTCGACCTTTGTTGTGATGAGGTGGATATCTCAACTATGCTGGGATTGGGAGGACGAGACCACCAGCATCAATTCAGTTTGAGCCAGTTGGATGAGTTCTACAGCCTGATGGGTGGAAATGTCCGGCAGTTTGTGACCGACGCGCCAGCCACCGGGGATGCGGCAGTGAATCGTTATTTTGATAAAGCGAAGGAGTATCTGGCTAATCGAAAGACGAACCCGAACGCCCCAGTTGATTTGCAGTTGGAAGCGATGATTCCGTACCTTGAGGGGCAAAAAGTGGTGGCAATTCTTGCAAGACGGGCTCCACAGATTCGAGCCGCGGTTGCTTTTGCCAAGAAGTACAACTTAAAAGCGGTGCTTTTGGGTGCGAGTGAGGCGTGGCGAGAAACTGAACTGCTCAAGTCTTCTGGAATTCCTGTAGTGCTGAGCCCGGCGGGACTCACGAACCTGTCTGCAAACAACACTGATAATCCTTGGGATCCTTACGACACACCCTATGTTGCCCCGTACTTACTTGCTAAAGCGGGAGTGAAGTTCTGCTTTGGCTCGGGCTCGGGCTCAGATGTGATGAACTTAGCTGTCAGGGTTGGTGAAAGCTGTGGTTACGGCTTGTCTCACGAAGATGCCATTCGGTCGTTGACACTGAGTGCAGCCGAAGCCTTTGGCGTTGCTGACCGTTTGGGATCTATCGAAAAGGGCAAGATTGCCAATCTGATTGTTTGCGATGGTGATCCGTTTGAGATGACTACTAGCTTCCGTTACGTTTTTGTGAACGGTCAGCCATCTTCTATGGAGACGAAGCACACAAGATTGAGAGATAAGTACTTGACTCGAATTGGTGGCAAACTGTAACGAGAGCACCGTTTGTTGGTGCCGTAGTGAGGATTTGGGCAATTGGGCGTGGTAACCATTCTTAATTGCCCGATTTTGTAAATCATGAGCAAGTTAACTACGTCCGAGTTGGCTTTAGTTGCCGAATTAGAGGACTGTGCATTGTTGGCTTTGGAGGAGGCGTGGGCAAAGTACCCAATGAAGCAAAAGCCGGCTCTGGTTTCTCGTTCTTACCGTGTGACGGCAGGAATGGCGTATTTTCGCAGTTGGGAAATTGGTATCAGTTTCCGGGTGCTTAAAACGGCGGAGGATGTACGGGAAACCGTGCTTCATGAATATGCTCATTTATTGGCGGTAGATCGACATGGACGAAAAGGAGCAGGACATGGGGTGTATTGGCAACAAGCCATGTCTGATTTGGGATTGGTGCCGAAAGTTCGGCACACTCTTCCAGTTGATCGCAATCAGAGCCGACAAAAGGTTATTTA
>JAPLCS010000353.1 GCA_026392145.1 Fimbriimonadales bacterium
ACCTTGGGGTGCGACTTCATGCCAAGGGCTTCACGAGGAGCATAGCAACAGCAATCTGCCGCCACTTCAACACCAAAATCTTCGGTGAGATTTTCGAAGACGGACCTCAGAGTAACCGCTGAACCCGCAAGGGAGCCGTTCGATTGGAGTCGGACATCTCCTTCACCCACCACACAGTCAAGCCCCCACATAGTGAGTTTGGTGCCAGGTTCAAGACCTGCCGCCATTGTGGAATCGCTTACTCCTACGACTTGTCCATCTACCAATCGGGCTTGGATGAGCAACAGTGCAGCCTCCGGTGAGACATGAATTCGGTCGTAGATAAGTTCTGCTCGGAACGGCGTAAGGGTCATTGCCGCGCCAAGTGCTCCCGCTTCTCGGTGATGGAGTCCGCGCATAGCGTTAAAAGTATGGGTGCTGTGAAGCATGCCAGCATCGTGGGCGAGCTTAGCTTCTTCGTAGGTTGCATTGGTATGTCCCATGCTCACGACGACTTTCCGTTTGGTGAGGAATTTGATGAGCGAGAGAGCACCGGGGACCTCAGGTGCAAGGGTAACAATTTTGAGTTTGGGGTGATTGAGAATTTCATCCCACTCCGGACCTGCTGATTCTGGGTCGATGATGAATTCTTGAGGCTGAGCTCCTGGGAACTGGGGAGAGATAAATGGTCCCTCCAAATGGAATCCGCCAATCATGGGATGACTGGGCAGGTTCTGTATGAACCGTTTTACGTCCTCGGCAGAAGCAGTGACAGTAGTGGGGAGGAGTCGCTCGTAGCCATCTTGGGAAAGCTGCTCGAGGAGGTCATCGTATTCCTCTTTGTCAGCGGTCATCATATCAATCCCGTAGGCGCCGTGAATATGAATATCAACGAAACCAGGGACAAGAACACCTTCAGGCTCACCGTTCTTGACATCTCTCATCTCACCCGATTCAGGATCGAATCTGACGAGATCGAGTCCCTCTTCGCCGGGAGTGTAGGCAACAAACGGCTTTTTGAATTCATTCATGACTTTGCTTAGTTTACAGGAGATTGCTTAGAGCGGACGAGAGTAACGTCCGTTCTCTCGAACGACATTGCCGTCCAGTTCTAAAATCGTCAACTCGGACAGTATCTCGCTGGAATCTAAGCCAGTTGCCTCTACAAGTTCTTCGACGGACATGGCTTCGGCGGTAAGGACTTCCATGATTTGTGCAGCAGTGCCCTCAAACGACGACACTTGTGGCGTAGTTCCGGGAGTGATGCCAATTCAGAGCAGAACTTGGTCAGGATGGTCCACAAACGTGCACCCATCTTTGATGAGAGAGTGACTGCCAATAAAATTCCGTTGGTCAATAGGACCAGGAACCACATAAACTTCTCGCCCCATTTCCGCAGCGAACACGGCGGTATGAATAGCGCCGGACTTGGGAGGAGCTTCGATAATCACAACCGCTTGTGAAAGGGCGGCGATTAGGTGATTGCGTTGAATAAATGATTCGGGGCGAGGTGAGGTGCCAAATGCAAATTGGCTGACGAGGCACCCATTTTCCGAAGCACGCTGAAACAGCCCTTCGTTCATTCGGGGATAGCTGATATCGATGCCACTTGGTTTGACAACGGCTGTTTTTCCACCCGCCGCGATGGCACCTTCATGCGCTGCAGTGTCAATTCCCGCCGCACCACCACTCACTACGGTGACGCCAGCCTTGGCGAAATCTGAAGCAAATTTGCGAGCGCAGTTTTTTCCGTAACTGGTGGCGCTGCGAGTGCCAACTATGCCGATTGTGGGCCTCTGGAGCGCCGTAGCGTCGCCTTGAACCATCAGAGCGGCATATCGTGAGTCTGAGTAGGATAAGTACTCAGGAAACGCATCGTAGAGCAAAACCGAGATACTTAACGGAATCTGGGCGGGGAGTTTCGCATTCTTGACCGCGTTTCGAAGCCCTTCGGAAAGCTGCGACGACCGAAGGATGGTGTCTCTTGTTGCTGAAGGGTCGGTTGACAAACCATGAAGGCTCAGAGATTCGTAAATCTCCGAGCCCTTATGGATTCCTAGTTCGGAAGCGAGGAACAGGTTCCAGCTTTCGAGTTCAGATCGGCTAAAACTAGCCTCCCTTGCTACCGCCAACTCCTCCACCAGGTCCGCCGGGCCCACCGCTCTTAGTGTCCTTTTGATCTCTCATTCGGACTTGAAGGGTGTTGTCAACCCGGATGTAGAACGACTGCTTGGTTTCATTGCCCATCCAGTCTTTTACTGTGACGTTGATGACGTGTCTGCCATCGGAGAGGTTCATGTTCTTCTTGGATGAGGAAATCATGAAGGTAAGGTAACCGTCTCGGCCGAATTCAAATGTGTATGGGCGTCCATCAATGTCCACCGCAGTTGCACCGTAGTTGACACCTGAGCCATCGTCTTCGATTCGGAAAACGAATTCTTGTCCGTTGCTTCCAGGAATCAAATCACCTGGGTTCGGATAGTTCTGTTTGACGATCGGACCGGTAAGGTCTACGCCGTCTTGAGCATTGAATGCCAAAAGGCTACCGTCTGAAGCAGGAACGAGAAGAGTTTTGCCTGCAAGCGCTGCACTCGCAGAAGCAAACAGTGTGGTAACCACTTGATTCTGATTGCTCGCACCTGCACCAGCACCTTGTCCTGCTCCAAGCCCTTGGCCTCCACCAAGTCCTTGGCCTCCACCAAGTCCTTGGCCACCAGGGCCGCCACCCTTGCCAGAACTTCCAGGTCCGCCAGCCGTACCCGTTGAGTCGCCAGGCGTCCGAGCGGCTTCGTTCATCGGACGGATGAAGTAGCTCCACTGAACTTCGCTTGAAATCGGGTCAACCAGATTGATGGCACCGTTTGCTGTAGCAACGACAAATTTCTTGCCGACAACGACTGGCTTGAAGAGAGGTTGCGAGCCTAGTACCACAGCCTTCTTGTTTCGCATGTTGCCTGATTCGTCGAACGAATAGACTTTGCCTTCTCGCGTAGTGGCAAGGATGTAACCTGCACCTACTTCTGGCGAAAAGACCATCGCTTCTGGCATAGGTTGTTGGAACTTAATGTTGCCAGAGAATACGTTCAACGCTACCAAGAACGTGCCCGAGTAAACATAGGCATAGCCGCCTGTTATCGCCACTGAACCATCAATGGGTTTTGTTTGGAATGGTTGCTTCCAGTTCACTTTCTTGGAAGTGATGCTGACTGACTTCAAATTGTTTTGATTATCAAAGAAAAGAACTCCGTCCTTCCCATCGCTGTTCAGCTGACCCGTGATACCGTCAAGCAACTTGTAAGGGTCAGAATAGATGGCTTCTCCCGTGCTTGAATCGATAGTCATCAAGTTAGAGCCCTCCATCGCGAAGGTCAAGAACTTACCAACGGCAACTGCTTGGGACGTGAGAGAGAAAGGAGCGTTGTAGGTCCACTTAATCGAGCCGTTATCAGGATTGATGCCAAAAATCTTCTTTTGGTCGGTCTGGAGAATCAAGGTGTCGCCAATCTTGATTGGTGAACGTCGGATAAGACCTTCGAACGGTAGACCTTGGGGGAATTTCCACTTGGTGTTTCCTGTAGCTCGGTCGACAGCATACGATCGTGATCCAAGGTTGATGTAAATCGTATCGCCTTCGATGAGAGGGGCGCCATTCGATGCAACGGTGCTTGGTTGTTGCCATCTCCACGCCAGCGGCGATGGACCATCGAATTGAGCGGCTGCCAGCCCGCATACTGCAACTCCGCCAACTAATGCCAGAGTCTTCATGAACGTTTTTTGCAATCTAACCATATCGAGACTTGCTCTCCCAGAGCGCCGGCAAAGATGCACGTACTTTCTCCGTTTGTCCATTGTAGTCATCTGAGAGCTACTTTGTCTAGCGATAAGAGAGGCTACAATTCAGACGCGCGAAAAAAAACTTTGATTCATCGTGTTTTTTCGTGGTTGTGAGGGAGCGTGTTTGGGGATGAAGGCAGTCATTCTTTGTTACCACAAGGTTGGAATTGAGTCTGAAGAAGGTCGTTGGCTAAACTGTTCGCCAGAAAATTTGATGTCTCATGCAAATTTTTTTGTGAGAAGAAATTTTAACTATTTTCTTCCCAAGGATTTTGCTCATTCAATCACTTCAGAAAGAAATTCCAAACGAGTTTGTTTTACTTTCGATGACGCTTATGTTTCAGCGGTCCAAAATGCACCTCCAGTCTTGGAATCCGTTGGATTTCGCGGGTGCTTTTATGCCGTCCCCTCTCTAGTCGGCATGTCTTCTTTGTGGGATGGAGAACGGGCTCGTCCGCTAGCGACATGGGCTGAGTTGCTCCGGATTCAGAGTGCGGGCCATGAAGTCGGAAATCATACTTTCACCCATCCAAAAATGTCTCAGTTGGACTACGATGAGCAATTGAGAGAGTGGCAACTTGCCAATGAAATGCTGCGCGACAATGGAATTGAAGTTCAGTCTGGATGTTTCCCCTACGGGGATTGGTGTCACGACACGCTCAAGTCACTTCGAAACAGTGGGATTCCTGTGGGTCTTCAGCTAGGAAAGCGTCCAGTAGGTGATGAACCGACCGTCTGTTTACCGAGAGTAATAGTTTCGTTTTCAGATCGCGTTCCAAAACTGATTTACAAAATTTGGGTTCGCCCAAAACTTCGAAGAAAGCAATAATGCCTTCGGTTCCACTGCCACGTTCTCAGGCTTGTGGATAAACCATGCGCTCAATCATCCCGCAATACAGGTGATAGAACGCAATATGGGTTTCTTGGATGTGCTGAGTCGAGGGGCTTGGGACCACGATGGGTACATCGCATAGCGGTGCAATACTTCCGCCCGTACCGCCAAGGAATCCGATAACGAGTAGTCCGAGTGACTTGGCTTCTTCGACCGCAAGTTGGATATTTTTTGAGTTCCCAGAGGTAGAAAAGGCGATTAGTATGTCTCCCTTTTGGCCCAATGCTTCTACCTGTCGGCTAAAAATAGAGTCGAAACCGTAGTCATTTCCCCGCGAGGTGATCATTGAAGAGTCAGTTGTGAGGGCGATTGCTGGCATACCCGGTCGTGGATAGCTGGTGGATAGGGAACTCACAAACTCGGCGGCTAGGTGTTGGCAGTCGGCTGCACTTCCTCCATTTCCGCACAAGAGGAGTTTTTTGCCGTTGATAAAGGCATGTGTTGTCAGTTCAGCGGCTTGAATGAGGGCGGGGATGCAGACCTTGGCGGCAAGTTTCACTCTGGCACTTTCGTCCATGTGGGTTGAACAGTACTGATTCCAGTCACTCATTGGGAAATATTATGCCCTCAATTCATTGATGACAGACTCGATGTGGGAAAGGTCATCAATTGTGTAGTCAGCTTTTGAGCTTAAAATCGCTTCAGTTTCGGCACCGTAGCCCGTTCGAACAAGCACCGTAATTGCAGTCACATTGCGGCCAAGGTCGATGTCTGCTGGCTTGTCACCCACAATAATCACGCTGCTTGGATCAAAGTGAAAGGCTTCAGCTGCCTGAATGAGCATTCCAGGATTGGGTTTGCGAGTCTGAGAAGGTGTATCAGGGTGCTCTGGCGAGACGAAATAGGCGGAAATAGTGACGTTGTGATCCTGTAGAAGCGTGTTAATCTTCTCGTGAACCTTGTGCACATCTTCGAGTGTGAACATGCCTCTTCCCACGCCTGATTGGTTGGTCAGTACAACGAATTTCCATCCCTGAACTTGAAGGCGCGCGAGCGCCTCGGCTGCCCCGGGGATAAGTTCCACCTCGTCTGGATTAGAGAGATAATTTTTCTCGATAATGAGGGTGCCATCTCGGTCAAGGATGAGGACTTTTTCTTGGAGCACCCGATTCACGACCTCATTATATCGGCAAATTCTTGAGTAAAATTGGCGGCGATGTCACTGCCGATTTCCCTTCAACTTTATTCTCTTCGAGATGATTCTCCCGTCGATTTTCCTGGCGTCATCGCAAAGGTCGCCGCCATGGGTTACGATGCGGTTGAATTTGCTGGTTACCATGGACATTCAGCAAGTGACTTAAGAGCGATTTTGGATCAACACGGTTTGGTTTGCTCTGGAACCCACACGGGATGGAACTTGCTGGATGACGAGCACTTCGGTGAGACTATCGCAACCCACGCAACTTTGGGAACCAAAAATATAATCATTCCTTGGCTACCGTTAGAGTTGCACTCCACAGCGGATGCGACGCTTGAACTGTCCGAAAAATTGACAGAACTGACGCACAAAGTGGAAGCAGAAGGATTCAGACTTGGATTCCACGCTCACGATGCTGATATGAAGCCACTAGATGATGGGCGTTCAACTTGGTACATCCTTGCGGAAAACACTCCATCGAGCTTTATCCTGCAGTTCGATACCGCCAATGCAATGCATGGTGGCAGCGACCCTGTTCAGCCATTGCTGGATTGGCCAGGACGTGGCGTCACCGTACATCTGAAGGAGTATCCGTTTGATGGCTCTGCGATAGGAGAAGGCAAGGTGCCGTTTGCAGAAGTCTTGAAAGCATTGCCAGTCGCTGGAGCTGAGTGGGTAGTAGTTGAGCAAGAACAATATGGCGCACGAACTCCTCTGGAAAGCGTTGAAGTTAGCCTTAACAACCTCAAAAAGTTGCTCTGAGGTTAATTGATTTTTCTGCCCTCGTTATTGTAACGAGGGCTTTTTAGCGAGTCGTGTATTGTAGGTTACAATGGGTTGAGGAATGTACATCCCTAATTACATCCCCGAGCCGGACGCGATTCCAGAAAATGTGACTAAGGAAAAGTATGCCCTCCGGTTGGTGTTTATCCGGCAAGTGGTGGCTCGATTCGGGCTGTGTATTGCTCTTATTTCTGGGATGGTTTCTTTTGTCAGTCGTCCTCCTCTTGTGCCAACCGTGCTTGCATTGCTTTCGTTAATTGCGGTTTGTAGCCTGACCCGAACGCTCCTGAGAACCAAGCCGAAAGAATACAAGGTTGCAGAATCACAATTGGGGTTGCTGGTTTTGGGTTATCTTGCCCTCACCGCTGCGTTGTTGGGAGTGCAATTTCCAGTGTGGTCATTGTTGTTCGGTTTTGGATGCTTTTTTGTGTACACAGCATTTTGCGGTCGAGACTTCAGCTTTGTGGGTGCTTACACGTTGTCCGTGATCGTGAGTAGCGTGCTGATTGCGAGTCTCGCGGTATTTGAGCATATTTCGCCTTTGACGAGCGCGAAGGCACTCGGTTGGAATGCGGTCGGGTTACTGTATGTGGTGTACGATTTGGCGGCGTTGATGTCTCGAAGACGAAAACATGAGACTTGGGCAGCAGTGGCAGACCTTTTTCGAGATGTGCTGAATGTTTTTGGTTACAGCTATCGAGTGGTAAGGCACTGGCGACGGCACCGCATTCTCAACGACTTTACTCCGGAGAATCCATTTAAGTGAAAAGAATCATCTGCTTCGTTCGACCACATCGGCTGGAATTGATAAAGACCGCAATTGCTTCACTTGATATCACGGGATTGTCGGTAGCTGAGGTGCGTGGCACGGGCAATTCACCAGAGAGTGCTCCCTGGGGTGCAGTTGCGGGTGTCGCCCCGCTCCCTATTCGATCTCGACTTGAAGTGGTGGTACGAGATGAACAGGTCGAACCTGTAATTGAAGCGATTTTGGCGAATGGACGCACCGGCGAAACCAATGACGGAAAGATTTTTGTTGAGGAAATTGTTGACGCAATAAGAATTCGCACCCAGGAACGTGGGGATTCTGCGGTTTAGTGATACTTGAACTCGCATAATTCGTCATAATCTCGGTAATTACCACTATGAGTGCGCTATCAATTCTCACCGCTTTTATGGTTTTGCAAGGAAATGCTAAACCGCAAATTGGACTGGATGTCTTTCTGCTTCAAGGAACGTCGCGAGTTGCTGTGAAAAATGGCGCCAGTCTGTCGGGTGAGGTGACCTTTAAGGTTGTGGTGAACACCGAAGATCCTATTCAGGCAGTGGAATTTTATGTGGGAGATGACCTTCGAGAAAGCGATGGTAGCACTCCTTATGAGTTCAAGTTGGACACCCTCGCAGAAGATGATGGGGATGTAAAAGTTCGCTTCAAAGGATTTACCACCGAAGGCAAGAACGCTGAAAAATTTTATACGGTCAAGGTTGATAATGGCCTCAGCCTTGGTGCCGCGGCCCATATCAAGAAAGGCAATGACTTTTTGAGTGAAGGAAAGAACGACGAAGCAATTACCGAAGGACGAATTGCTCTGAAAATTGAAAAGGCAAACGCAGATGCCAAGATTCTTCTCTCCCGAGCCAATTTTGCTAAAGGCATCTACGACAAAGCTCAGAAGTTTGCAGAAGATGTATTGGAATCGGACAAAAATAATCGAGCCGCCAAAGAAGTCATCATTTCGATGAAGGTTAATCAGGCATTTTCGGTGGTCGCCAAGTCCGCTAACGACCGAAGTGATGTCATCAAAGCGATTTCAAAAGGACTATCGGAAGCAATTGTTATGAGAAGCGAGATGCTTGATGCTGATGTTGAGCGGCTTTCAAGCGGAGATAAAATGTCGCTTGAATACCTTGATGCTGCAATTCGAGCCCGGCGATACACCCTCGTGATAGACGCTTTGGAAGCAAAGATTGTGAAGGATTATGGCAACGTTGAACTCAATAACCGACTGATTTTTGCCTATGTGATGACCAGTCAAACTTCCAAGGCGATTTCATTCTTGGGGAACGTTAAAAAGTTCGGCAAGATGGACGGTTACACCTACGCCATGGCAAGTATTGTCTCAAATGAAACCGGTAACGATGCTACTTCGGACGAATTGATTAAGGAAGCTATTTTGAACTCCCCCGATAGCCTAGGTATTCGAACCGCACAGGCTTTCATTGCTCTCAAGCGAGATAACCCGACCGCTCTTGGGGACGCCGCTAAGTCGCTGGCAAAAGAGGTCAACCGAAGCGAAGCTCACTACTTTATGGCCGCTCTGAACAACCGTCTTGGACGAGTTGATCAGGGAAGAAGAAGTTTCGAAAAAGCATTGAAGGCCGACGCCATTGACCATGATATGTACGTTGAGCAAGGTAACGAGGCGATTAGTCTTGCTTTGATGAAAGACGTGGCGGAAAAGGACCAACAAAATCAGTTTGAGTACGCTCGCACGATGTATGAACTGGCTTTGAAGTGCCGAGAAAACAGCGGTCAAGCTCTTTCTGGAATGTCTATTGTCCTTTTGATGCAGAAGAAGGTTGATGAGTCAGTTTCCTACGCAGAGGCTGCAACTAAGGCGACTCCTTTATATGCGGGTGCATGGTACACACTTTCGGCAGCGATGAGTGCAAAGAGACTCGATGCTCGAACGGCACTTGCAAAAGCGTCTCAACTCGATGCTCGCAACTTACAAGGTCGATCAATGCCGGATGCCAAAATCGTGTTTAGATATTTCAACACGACTGGTCGAACTCCGGTTGTATCGCCTCCCGCTCGAGGTTAAGCCCGGTAAGTTATCTGAAGGTGGGTTCACCGACCTTCGGGTAACATCTTAGATGTTCTCGGGGCGTGGCGCAGTTTGGTAGCGCGTTTGCATGGGGTGCAAAAGGTCGCACGTTCGAATCGTGTCGCTCCGACCATTACTTTTTCTCCTAAATGAATTTTGGAGAATTTTTTCATTGGCAAGTTGGGTACTGAAGATGAAAGCTGTGTTCGACGTTGGCAAAGTTCTAGGGAACGCTCAATTTGGCTGGAGAGAAATCCTGGCAACTTCGGGGGAATCCTATCAAGACCATCCGCTTGCCAATGGTCAAATTAGTGATTTTGACGCCTATTTGAAGTACGAGACCGGAGAGATTTCCACCGATTCCTATTTAGAGTCTCTTCAAGAAGTTTTTAGTTTGACTTCAAAGGAAGCCGCTTTTCGCGTCCATGCTTCGATATTGTTGGAAGAGTTTGATGGAGTTCAAGAGGTCATACAACGGCTTCACACACAAGGAATAGAAACTGCCACCCTCAGCAACAATAATCCTATTCATTGGCAACTGTTTACATCCTCAGGTAAGTATCCGTCGGTCGAATTGATACAGCATAAGCTGGTGAGCTTCCAGCTTGGATTCATGAAGCCTGATCCAAGAATTTTTTCCGACTTTTGTAAAGTCACTGGTTGGGCACCTTCAGAAATTGTGTTTGTTGATGACAGCCCGAAGAATATTGAGACAGCCATATCGTGTGGCTGGCGGGCGAAAAGAATTGATCCTTCAGAACCAGTCGCCGAGCAACTGATACGTGCTTTTGGCCTGGAATAATGTTAACCCTGACCTAATCTAGTGGCTGATTTTAGGAGATAGCATCGCCAAGATTTCATCGGCTATGGCA
>JAPLCS010000411.1:0-2689 GCA_026392145.1 Fimbriimonadales bacterium
ATTGGAAGCGCAAAACCTACTTACTCAGAAGCCCAGAAATCAATTTCACAGTGGTTGATTAAGTCTGTTGGTTTAGAGTCTTGGGCTTTCAAAGTTGAGGACGGTAGTGGGTTGAGCAGAAAAAACATCACGACTGCCCGTTCAGTTTCAAAGCTTCTTGCTTGGGCTGCAAAACAACCAACGTTCAACTTGTGGCAAGATTCACTTGCTGCTTCGGGTGCTGGAACTCTTGCTAAAAGGCTAAAAGGAATTGACTTCAAGGGTAAAACAGGCACTCTTGCTATGGTTAGTGCTTTGAGTGGTTACGTAAAGTGTACTAACGGTAAAACAAGGATTGTTTCGGTGATTTTGAACCAGTATGGGTGTAGTGAGACCGACGCGAGAGAGGCTTTAGACCAATTTATTGAAAATGTTGCAAAGAAATAATCCATCGGCACGAAACGTGCATCTATTACACACCATGAAATCGTTGTTTCCGACAAAGAGTCTAGCGGTGCTTTTGCTGATTGGTGTTCTTGATCTTGTGAGCACTGCTGTTCTTCATGCAAAGGGACTCATTGTTGAAATGAATCCAATCATGCGGTTTTTCATCCAACAAAGTGAATGGCTTTTTGCTTTTGTAAAGGGATTAACCATCGGAGCAGCTTGGGTTACTCTTGCTTGGTATGCCAAGCAAAACAAGGAATTTGTGGCCAAGGCATGTGCATTAGGAAGCTACGCTTATGTTACGCTCTGGCTTGGTTGGTTCTTTGCCGCTCGTTAAGCGATCTTTATGGAATCTTGCTGAGTTCCACGTGGAATGTCCCTGTGGTGAGCGACTCGGTTTCTGCCTTGCGATTTTGCGAAGTAAAGTGCTTCATCGGCAAATTCAATCATGCCTCGAGCACTTTCTACTCCAGAAAAAGTGGAACATCCCACGCTCACTGTGATATCGCGATACGGCCAATCTTCACCATTAACTGCCGTTCTAAATCTTTCAGCGGCGAGCCTTGCTCCATGGGCGTCACAGTTGTCAAGAACAATAGCAAACTCTTCACCACCATATCTGGCCGGTCTTTCATATCTTCGCGCGGCATCTTTCAATACATTGGCGAACTTCACAAGAATTTCATCGCCTGCATTGTGTCCAAACTCGTCGTTCAATTTTTTGAAATGGTCAATATCAAAGAGAATAATGGAGAAAATTTGGTTCTGTCGCATTGCACGATCAAGCGATTCATCGAGTAACTCATTGAATCTCCGTCGGTTCATCAATCCGGTAAGACCATCTGTAACCGCTAACCTTCTCAACTGCCTATTCGCGTCTTGAAGTTTGAGCCTTTGACGTTCCATGACTTTGAGATAGCTCTTAATTTCCCGCACCTGCTCTTCGACTTTCTTTTGTGCTTGGACTCGCTCTGTGATATCTAGGTTGCCGGCTACTGCCGCAATTACTTCACCTTTCCGGTTTGTAAGACAAAGAACTTTGCAAGCGAGTTGAACAACTCGCCCATCATCTCTTGTGAAAGTCCAATCGAATTCCGCTCCACGGTCAGTGGTAAATATTTGGTCAACAACTTCTCTATCCCACGTACCAGTGCCATCGGGGTCTAAAACATCTGAGACTGTATTGAAGAAAGCTGAATAAGCTTCGATACCGAAGAGTTCAGTAGCAAGGCTGTTCCATTCATGGATTAATCCCATAGAATCGAATGTGAAGCAACCAACGGGAAGACCATTACACAGGGTCTCAAACCGCTTAGAAGCAATTTCGAGACTCTCAATGGTCATCATCAAGTCTTCTTTCACTTTTGCTTGCTTAGCTTCCGAAGTTTTCCACTTAATCTTTTCGTTGTAATTCTGGATTAGAAATGAGAGTTGTGCCTGCACTCTTGAATCAAAATCTCCACAAAGTACAAAGTTAGCGCCAGCTTCGAGTAATTGGTCTTCATCACCAGAGCAGGACCAAGCGCAGACAAAACACCTGTCCCTAAGATCTGCGGGCATGTCCTCTAGAATGGGAATGCATTTGGAATCGTGATGGAAGAGAACGAAAAATTCGCCCTCTTCATACGAATCTTCAAATTTCTCTGTTACGGTGATATCAAAGCCTTTCGCTTTAATTAAATCAATCGCACCTTCGTGTGAAGGTCCAATCCAGATGCATTTTGACGCACTCAACGTAATCCCCAGTTGAATTGAAGTGATTTGGTTTCCCTAAACCGATTCAATCCAAAAGAATCATCGGCATTTCAACCAGGCAAGCTCATATTTGGTATGAACATAGCGAGGTATTTCCCAAAGATTCGGGTGCGATTCTGCCGGCAAAAGTTGCTCGGTGAATGCCGCACGATAACCTGATTCCTTAGCTAGGAGGGAAACTCGCCTGTTATATTTACCGTTTGGATAGGCTAGATACTGAATATTTGTTCCTAGAAACTTCTCCAGCCGTAACTTTGAGTCTTTGAACTCTTTTTGAATCGCTGCGTTGCTCAAGCGAGTCAAATCTGGCGGGTGACTTAAAGTTTGAGAACCAATGGTTACTAAGCCGCTACTTTGGAGTTCTTTCAGCTGCTTCCAAGTCATTTTGGGGCGACCTGTTAAGTTACCTATGAAGTCGGTATGGACAAATTGTGCGACGGGAATTCTTTCGCGTTTCAGAATCGGCCATGCAAATTTGTAGAAGCCTTGATAGTTGTCTGCGAATGTA
>JAPLCS010000411.1:2757-8318 GCA_026392145.1 Fimbriimonadales bacterium
GCGAATGTAATACAGATTGCATTTTTTGGCAGTTTTGACTTTGTTTCTAAAGCAGAAACTAACTGATCCAGGGATATGAATACAGCTTTTTTGTTCTTAAGCCACTGAATTTGGTCTTCGAATTCTTGCCTTGTGCAATCAAACCAAACGCTCTTTGCGTCACGAGTTTCAATAATGTCGTGGTAAGTGAGTACAGGGGTTTTGTATTCACTTACCACAAGTAGATTAAGGGCGAGCATTTGCAGGCTTAAGCTTTAAGTTGTTCGAAATGAGAAGTCGGCGTACCGGATGAGTGGTTCCTTGAGGGAAGGATTCACCTAGAAAACCCCACGAAGTTAATCCATCTTCACACTGTGGTTCAAACAGGTCAAAAATCAACCTGTGGAGTGGTTGCTTCATAGAAATATACAATCCATCAATTTGCTCGGTGGAAGCTCGCCAGTCGCCCTTGAGTGTAATCAACTTGTGACCTTGAAAGGGTGAAACGGCTTGTGTGAACTCATCTACATGAAAGGATTGCAATCCTATTGGTGTTTGTTTTTCAATAAGCTCTTGCACTTGAATACCGTGAAGAGCAAGAAGTTGAGTTATCTTTTCACATTTAGGAACAATGTAAGCCACTGGTGCAACCTCCGTCGTTGCTGCCTCAAACTTGTCATAAACTGGCATTTTGAGTGCTTCGATGTCACGAATGGGACCTGATCTCCTTTCACCCTTTGCCACATTCTTTTCCATAAGCACATCTTCGGTACCTCGGTTCTTGAGTTTGTAAGTAGTGGCTCTTGGTGCTGCCTCATAATTTGTTGCAGCCATTGAAGTAAGGGTCATGATTTTCGATTTGTCATTTATGAGTTTTGTCAGACAGGATTCAACAAATCGTTCGGTATCTCTGACTCGGTTTTCAAATGGCTCATAGACCATTGCTTCACTTAAAATTGTCACTGCATTTCGTAGCCCACCATAGTTGGTTACGTATCTTGGTTCTGCTGCAAAGGTTTCAAATCTCCACTGATCTTTCTCGATGACTCCGTTTCCGTAGTCAAACACTTCTAGCTGAAATTTTGATCGTAAATCCTTTCTGACGGTATGAAACAGTTCGTCAAAAGAATAGTCGTAAAGGGGTTTGTAGGTGTTGGGGTGGTTTGGTCCGCCGTAGGTCAAAGGATAACCGTGTCTAGTTCCATCTGTAGTGTGAAGATCAAAGACAACGTGGGGATTCCAACTGTAGACATGCTTGAGGGCAGCTTGCATTTCCGGTGACTCTGCCTTTACGCAATCACGGTTAAGATCGTAATTCTGTCCATTAGGTCGTAGACCCACTGACTCAGGTCCGTTTTGACCGGGTCGATTTCTTGCTTGTGGCCCAAACTTTTCATTTCCATCGCTGTTGTAAATAGGTTGGACTAGGAAGATGACTTTCTTGAGTAACTCATGGTTTTTGACAAACCGTCGCAACATGTGCAATGTCGCCTCCTTACCTTCGACTTCTCCGGCATGGATGTTTGCTTGTAAGTAGATGAGCAATTTGCCTGACTTTCTAGCTTGTTCAGCGTTTGTCACCATTGGCTCCGCTACGGTCATTAGTGGAATACGGCGTCCTTCAAAGCTCTTGCCAATGTAATTGAGCTTAGCGGTGCTGTTTTGCGACTCAATAGTTTCTAGAAATTGAACTACATCTGCGTAGGTTGAAGTTTCTCTATAGAATGTGCGCTCAGCTCTTGATTTGGGTTCAACTGTTGAGAGTGCGAGTGCTGCAATGTAGGACGAAAACATCTTACAATCATAGCTCAAAACACTTGAAATCCCAATAGGTTGTTATTATAATAGTAGACAAATATGCACTATTATGTTTGGGTTGGCTTAAGTCACTTTTATACGAGTGAGCTCACTCAACCAACTGTTATTACTAGCAATGGGTTGGTTGTTGAGTCCACACCATGTCTGACTCGAAAAGGCATCATCGCGGGATTGAGTGTTAAGATTGCAAGGGCACTTACCGAGTGTCGAGAGTTTATTGAGCTTGAAACTAGGCTGTATCAGTTACAAGCAGATGAGTGGATGAACTATCTCACTTCATATTCTGATGAAATTGAGATAGATGGTCAATCGGCCGCTTGGATCAACCTCAGCAAGCACCCCGACCCTGAGTCAACTCTTAAACTCCTGCTGATGACTCTTGGAGCAAACTTATCTTCCTCTTTCAAATTTGGAGTAGGTTGTTCTAAATGGCTGGCAAAGGCTTCCGCGAACTATGCCTATGACGCGAGAAGTGTGCAGTCACCTGCTCAGTATTTGAGTGATAAATCCATAAAATGTCTGTCAGTGCTACCCGATGATGTTCTTGACAAACTGCAGCTGCTTGGCTATCACACCTGCGGTCTGCTACAAACTTTGCCTTACAAAGTGTTGGTCAATCAGTTCGGAACGCTTGCACAACTTATTCAGCAATCATCGCACGGGTTGCATATAGATGTAATTGAACCAATCTTTCCACGTTCTGCCATTAGTGTCAGTCATGAGTTTGAACTACCTTTGGATGGGCTTGATTCCATTCAAGAGTTGTTGACTGAGCTTGCTCTTGCACTCGCGGTTAAATTGTCAGAACAAGCAATGTATGGCAATCAGATTGTGATACATCTGCAATCTGAGAGTCAAAAGCGACTTACGATTCAGAGGGTGTTCAATAGGACACTATTTTCAACTCAAGGCATTCTTTGGGCAATCAGAATGCTCATTGATGGGCAGATGTTTCAAGAGACTAAGTCAATTCAAATCTTGATGCCAAATTTGTCTCATCGATTTGAGTTACAGCAATCTTTTAACTCAGCACGTCGGATGGATATTGACAATGCACTACACCAAATTCATGCGACGTATGGTGCTTCATCGGTAGTGCTTGCGAAGGAGTTGCAACCCGAATGGCGTCGAATATTCCTGAAAAAGTGGGTGCATACACTTGGCATCTCGTAGCAACAGTAACGGTAGTGCTTCCTCACCGCGACAGGTGATAGGTGTATTTCGGCAAACTGGACGCTGGTGGATGCATGAACCTGAAAGCGAATATCAAATCTATATAGACTCCAAAGGTGTTCGGCGTGAAGTAGTCGCACCTATCAATGAAAACTGCTCTTATCAGGATCAGTTTGCTAGCGACACACCGAGAGTACTGAAAGTACGGGACGAAAAAGTTGCTCGGGCATGCGGACTTGTGGCTGAAGCAAATCTCGCTGCAATATTCAACAATAAACTATCAGTGCCTTTAACTCTTGGTTGCTTACACGTACTGAGTGGTTACTCATTTGGTCAATCGACCATGCTTGCTGAGGAAATACCTTTAATGGCGGCTGACAGAGGGTATTCATCCGTACTACTTGCGGACCATTTTTCGCTTACAGGTGCCTATGAATTCTCCAAAGTTTGCTGGGAGGTTGGTATCAAGCCACTCATTGGGGCTACTGTTGAAACGGTTGAGGGAGGACCATTAGTACTTGTAGCACGAAGCAGGCTTGGTTACCAAAGTTTGTCAAATTTACTCACTGACTGTCATTTGTGTGAGCCTAGACTGTTTCCGCTTGCTAGGGATGAGTATCTTCAGCAGCATACTCAGGACTTGGTTTGCTTGACAGGGGGCTCATCTTCTCATCTCAACTACTTACTCGGCACTCGAAACTATAAAGTCGCTGAAGATTGGCTTAAGATACTGACTTACCGTTATTCCCATGTCTTTGTTCAGATTGAACGATCTTATTTGCCAGGTGAATCGAGAATCAATCGTGATTTAACTGAGCTAGCGAATTCTTTGAATTTGCCTTGTGTTGCAGGTGGCCCTAAGACTCATCCGAATCCCTCACATTTCCCTGTTCTGGATGTTGTTACCTGTGCTTCTTTTCTGTCTACAATTGAATCAGCTGAAGAACGTAAGCCTATGCGGGATACTTCTCAGCCTCGAGGAAGATCTGTTCCGAGACGCCAACTTAATTCAGAACGTTACATTCGTGATGTCAGTGGATTTAGTGAACTGTATGCAGATTGTCCTGATCTGCTAGTGAACACTTCGGTGTTATCTGATCTTTGTGATGACATCGTGCTTCCATCACGCACGAATCTACCCGCACAACATCAGAATGAGTCTTCACACTTTCGAGAAGTTGTACTGTCAAGACTCTCCAAAGATGCGCCCGCTGGATTAATTAGACGTACTAAGCATGAAGTGAACAGAATCATAAAGCTCGGCTTTGCTGGTCACTTTCTTGTTGCTGCGGATATGTGCGACTGGGCTCGGTCCAAGAGTATTCACTTTAGTGCGAGAGGGTCAGTAGTCGATTCAGTAGTTGCCTACCATCTCGGATTTTCACGTATCAATGCCTGGGAACACAAACTGCATTTCGATCGCTTTTTGCCAGCGGATGGAACCAAGCGGCCGGATATTGATATTGATTTTGAAGCCTTTCGACGTGATGAGGTGCGTAACTACCTTTCCAACAAGTACGGCAACAAGCATGTGGCAACCGTTGCCGCCGTAGGTGCCTATACGACCCGTGGCATCATTCGTGAAGTGGGCAAAGTAATGGAATTGCCAGATGAAACCATTTCCTATCTTGCTAAAAAGCTACATCGGGGAGTCTCTGCTGATCAACTTGAAAAGTCACTTGAAACTCGTCCTGAGCTCAGGGACAGTGGAATTGAAAAAGAACGCTTTCGATGGGTTATTAGGCTTGCCAAGCAAATTACAGATATTCCACGGAATATGCGTTCTCATTCCTCCGGGGTGGTGATCTCTAGTGAACCTCTCTCAAACACCGTTCCTTTGCAATATTCGGGTGTGGAGGGTATGCAAATTATTCAGTGGGACAAGCGGAGTGCAAAGCATTGTTTTGATAAATTTGATTTGCTGTGTTTGCGAGGTCAGGATGTTTTGTCGGATACCGAGGAACAGATTCGCAGAGTTGAACTCGGATTCACTATGTCCACCGTACCGATTGATGATGAGTCGAGCTACTTTGCTATGCGTCAAGGGCACTTGATTGGTATTCCTCAATCAGCTTCTCCGGCGATGAGACAAGCACATGTTAGGATGAAGACAAGAAGCCTGGCTGATGCGAGTATTGTGCAGGCTGGTATTCGTCCAGGAGTGGGTGGAGCTGTAAAGTTAAATGAAATGATTGCTCGCAGACAGGGCAAGCCGTATCGATTTGATCACCCATTATTGGAACGAATTCTCGGAAACACCTACGGAATCATAGTATTTCAAGAACAGGTGGACCAGTTGCTCCAAGAGTTTGGAGGTTATTCATCGGGTGAAGCTGAAGATACGCGAGAATCAATTTACAAAAAACGTCGTGAAGATTTCGCGCAAGGTATTCGGCAAGAAGTTCTCAAGCGCATTGTTAATCGAGGATTCGCGCAGGTGATTGCCGAGCAAGTGTATGACTTAGTCTCAGGCTTCAATGGATACGGATTTGCTCAGGGACATGCACTTGCTTTTGCAGAGATATCGCTACGTTGCATTTATTTGCAACAGAACTACCCAAGTCAGTATTTCAGTGCACTGCTGAATTCGC
>JAPLCS010000242.1 GCA_026392145.1 Fimbriimonadales bacterium
GTTGAACCATTCAAAGGAACGGTATTTGACTCACAGCAGCCAAACCGCAAAGTAGAAGTTAATGGGTACAAACTCAGTGTTGACCTAAGCAAAGTCAATTTGCAAAATATTTTCGGTCGTATAGTTGGCCTCATATACCTAAAATCCGATCATCCCACACTGCCCAATATGCAGACGAACTTGACCTTTCAAAAAGGCATTGTTGCTCTCCCAGAAAGCCTATATGTGGGCGCACTTAACGGTCCTAAAGCCTTTACCATTAATATCATACGACCACAAAAGCCGTTTCAAATCCAGTCCATCAAGAGTTCGTCCAACTTCCTCAAATTCAAAGTAACTCCCAAGCCTGACAAGAAAGGAATGCAAGATGGCTCTGATTACATTATTGAAATTAGTTACGACGGGAAAGCACCGAGTCACGTTATCGATACTGTCATCGAGATAAAAACCGATGATGCAAAACAACCCCTTATCCGCGTGCCGATTCAGTCTCGGATGGACTAATTACTAAACGAGGTGAAAGGTGAGCAAAAAACTACCGATCTGGTTACTTCTGCCTAGCCTGAGTATTTTTGCATTCGGACTTACAGGATTCGGAGTGCAAAAGAATACTTCCAAAACGAATACTTCTAAACAGCCAGAAGAACTCACTGTCATAGTATCTGGCGGAGCCAGAGGTCACATGTCACCATGCGGTTGCACCAAACCAATGAGTGGTGGACTGAAGCGCCTGGCAACAGTAGTGCGCCAATACCAGTCACGTGGCAAAACACTATGGATAGATGCGGGCGACGTGACCGAAATCCCCGTTCGACAAAGCCAAATAAAGTTTGAAACTTATGCGGAGTTTCTTAAGCAGTTTGGTGCAGATGCGTTTTTTTACACCAAACGAGATCAGAACTTAGGCGAGGGCGGAATACTCGCAGGCAAAAACCTCGCTTCGATTCCTTGGATTGCATCAATCCCGACCTCCTCCCTACTCCAAGTCGATACAACAATTAAAGGTATCAAGATATCAAGCAAGCCAACGGATACCGCCACAATTCGATGGGTTGATGGCGACCTGGATGACGCAAAAGCTACGTCAAGTGCACCGCTGACAATCTATGCCGCCGACGGAACGCCAAGCGTTACGGGCTCATACGCTACGCCTGGAAGCCACCTTCGAGGAGTGATTATCGCGCGGTTCAAAGGTCAAAAACTTCTTCAAGTGTCAGCTCTTCCCCTAGCAGCTTCTATCTCCGAAGACGAGAAAGCCACAAAGATCTACAACAGTTATCTCAAGCGTGTTAGGCAAGAAAACCTCGTGGCACGAATGGAGAAATCGTCGAACCAAGAATTTGCGGGTTCAAAAAAATGTATTTCATGCCATGAAAGTGCGGGAAAAATTCACCAATCTTCGGCACACTCTCATGCCTTTGAAACTTTAAAAAGAGATTTAAGTGATGCAGACCCCGACTGTGTCAGCTGCCACGTAGTAGGGATTGAATCTTCCAATGGCTTCCTCAGAAACCCAGACAAATTATCTGAAGTTGGGTGTGAATCCTGCCACAGTTCAGAAAAGATTTCCAGCTCAAGTCACGCCCTTGACCCAAAGCGCAATGTTCTTGGTAAGGTTTCACCAAAAACCTGTCAATCTTGCCATACATCAACCACTTCCCCAGGCTTCAATTTCTTAACATACTGGTCCAAAATCAAACACTAAATTGTGGATAACTGTGTGGAAAAATAAAAAATAAAAATATTCGTAAGTTTTTGAAAATCGAAGGAAATCGAAGTAAATCGAAGTAAATATACATCAGTGAATTCAAAGAATCGCCATTCCTGACGTTGGCAGAAAGTTTGAATTTTCTTCACAATAGGAACACCCCAAGAAGGTTGGTTATCGCTGTCTATGCTGTTCGAAATTTCCCGAAATCTAAACGAGTCCCAAGGCTCAATTTCGGATGATTTTTTCGAGCTTGGTAACAGACTTTCCGCTGTGATGTTCAATCAGCCTTTGAAGGGGTTCTCAAGTATTTGCACCATTACAAGCAATGCAGAAGCAGTAGAGTCGGCTTTGCTTTTCAGTACAGGATACGCCTCACAAGTCGCAATATTTGGCGCGAGTGGCTCAGGCAAAACTCATATTTTAGAGGCGGCGTATAACAACCTGAGGAAAAAGGATCGACCTGTCCATTTCATTACCGCTGATCGGTTTATGCGGTCGATGAGTTACGTCCAATTTGATGGAGCACTCATTATTGATGACTGCCAAACGATTCTCAAAAGTCCCAAACAAAAACTGCTATTCAGAATCAGTCTAGAACGCAGAGTAAGGTCTAAAAAGCCGACCATGATTGCCGTCTCTACTTCTTCAAGACAGGCAGATTTTGCGCCCATTCTTCCGGCCATGAGAAGTTGGGAATGCAAACGAATTTCTGAGCCCTCGCTTGAGGATCGAATACGCTTGGTTCGACATATCTCCAAGCAAGAAAGTCTCAACCTCTCAACACCTCTTGTGCAAATTCTAGCTCGACACTTGCTAGGGTCATGTCGAATTTTAAGAGGATCTCTTCACCGTCTCAGGGTTCAGTCCCAAGAGTGGTCTGACCCACGAAAAGTATTATCGGCTTGCGGAGTTTTGGACATGTATCTTGCTGATGACCCAGAGTGGGACATAAAACACGAAGTGATGAAATTGGCAAGTTCCATGGACGAGGAAATCAGAACCGGCATCGTTGCGTTCACCTTGCTCAGAACGATTGGACTGAACGAAGACAGCGTCTGTAGATTTATGGGGCTTTCAGTAAGCAAGTGTCTCAATGCTTCGGATAATTTCGCACGCAAACTTACCAGGTCTGCGCAAGTAGTATCGGAAGAACATAGGTTCATTCAGAGGCTAATTGAGCGCCTTTCCTTGAAAGCGACACAAACCTGGTAATTCTGCTCGGAACTGATTTTCAAGAAACCCGATAAACTTAGTGGAATTGTCTCTCGGTCAACAAGATCACCAGTGAGATTCTCCCTACATAGATGAATACTCTGAAATCGATCCCCATGATCCGAGTGTGGCTGGAGTCCGACCAGCTAATTTCAACAGCAAAAATGCTGTTGAATGGGTATCGGCTGCCAGCGTTGGGCATTGCCGATTCATCGAGAAACTTCCTCGGATTCGCTACAATGGCTTCGTTTGAAGGACTTGCTGATCATGAACCCATTGATCACGCTAAGCTACATCCTATTGAATCGGTCGAGTCATCCTGCAACGCACGCGACGCTGCCAAACTGATGATTGAGCGAGAAATTGATTTCCTTCCCGTGGTCGAAGAAGGCAAGTACATTGGTTTAGTCACCGCTCGCGGGTTGCTAGGCAAACTCAGAGAATCTTATGACCCAATGACCGGACTCCCTTGGAGTGATCGACTCCGAGAATGGGGGCAAGAGCAACTTGAGCAAGGAGTGGAAATTGCGATGATTTTCATTGATCTCAATAAATTCGGGAAATTCAACAAGGATTACGGTCACGTTGTGGGTGACAAAGTTCTGCGCCGACTCGTAGAACATCTTTCCTCCCTCACCAATCCAGAAACAGATGCGTTGGTACGATACGGAGGAGATGAATTCGCAATCGGTACCACGCGAGATCGTGAAGAAGCTGAAACTCTAGTCACTCAGTTAGAAAATAATGGAATTGGACTTACCATTCCTGAATCGCCCGTACCAATTTTCTTCTCAGTAGGGCTCTTTGGTGGTCGACGTTCACAGCCCCGTACCGACGTCCATATTCCTTCGAATGTAGATAACTTGGTCAACCTTGCAAGCAAAAATTGTCAAGATAGAAAATCATCGTCCGGTGCGCACCAAACAGCGCCAAATATAACCTCAAAACCAGAACAACCATCCATTCAAGATGCCTCTGTTCAATCTTCAGCTGAAACACCTGAAAAAACTTCATTGCCCGAAGTGAACGAAGAGACAGCACTGGAAGCAGCATCCGTCTCAGCCGTCATACCTTCACAAACCCCATCATCTGAATCCATTCAGCCACCGATGAACGTACCCATTCTCGAAACTGTGCAAGTTGATGACGATGAGAACAGTCTCACGTATGTTGTTCTGAGAGTAGGTAACGAGCAATCTGTAGGCGTCGGGTTAAAGATGGGTCGCACCGATGCTGAATCAGTTGCCACTGCGACAGCAAAAGCTATCGAACGATCTTACGAAGGAATTACCATCGTTATAGACACTGTTTCTATAACTCGAGCTGGATCAACTGAACTTGTTCAGATTCGCTCTCGAGTGACTAAGAATGGGTTTGAAAGTGAAATCGTGACCGAAGCGGAGGCTAATGGAGACCTATTCAGTACCGTAGCACAAGCAGTAATTTCTGCTTTCCAAGCTGTTTAATTTATCAACATCGCCAATTCAATCCTTCTATTTTGGCGTAGTATTGGCTATGGCAACAGATGCGAACGAGTCACTCTCCATGCTATCCCGCATAGAGGAACAAATCCCGCAAGACAACGTGCGTCTCAAAACCTATGTTCAGGCGCTGAAAGAGCAACTCGAAAGTCAAAACCGCCTCTGGGAATCCAAAGAGGAGGAACTCAGCCAATTTCGAGAAGCCTACGAGAAGCTCACCCAGCCAGCCAATCGCATTGGGGTCTACCTGAAGCCATTCGAAAACAACGCTGTCATATTGTTGGGCGACACCGAATATGTAGTAACCATCGACCCAAGTGTAAAACCTGATACTCTGAGCCTAGGCACTCGGGTCCGTCTCAATGAAGGCTATGCCATCATTGGACTCGCTCCGGAAACCATGACAGGTGCTCTTGTGAAAGTTGCCGAAAACATCATTGATGGTCGCATCCGAATTGGGTCCGAAACCCCGGGTGGGGAGAGTCGAATTATTTTTCGTGGCGATAATCTCAAGAACAAGAAGATTAAACAAGGCGACGAAGTCAGACTCGATACATCGGGGCGAATTGCAGTTGAACATATCGAAAAAAAGGACAGCCGAGATTATTTCTTGGAGAATATTCAGCCTGTTGAGTGGTCACAAGTAGGCGGCCAAGACAATGCCATTCAACTGATCAAAGAAACAATTGAAATGCCGTTGCTAAATAAGGATCTCTACGCTAAATTCGGCAAGAAATCCGTCAAAGGAGTCCTTCTCTACGGACCTCCAGGGTGTGGCAAAACTCTGATTGGTAAAGCCACCGCCTACAACCTCGCCAAAGAGTACAGCAAACGAAAAGGCAAAGAAGTAAAAGAATACTTCATGTCCATCAGCGGCCCCAAAATCTTGAACATGTGGGTAGGTGAGACCGAACGTATGGTTCGAGAAATCTTCGCCACAGCGAGAGAAAAAGCAAAAGATGGCTACCTTGTGTTCATATTTATGGACGAAGCGGAAGCCATTCTTCGTACCCGATCAAGCGGCAGAAACTTTAGCATGAGCAACACTGTTGTTCCACAGTTTTGCGCCGAACTAGACGGCCTTGAGAGTCTGGAAAATGTCGTCTTAGTTCTCACCTCAAACCGTCCAGATTATATTGACCCTGCCATCCTCCGACCAGGACGCATTGACAGAAAGGTAAAAATCGTTCGACCCGATCGAGAAGCGGCAAGAACTATTTTTAATATTTATTTGGGTGGTGACATACCCCTCGATGACAATCTCATGAAGCAGTATTCGGGCGAGCGTGAATGCGCCCAAAAGCACCTTGTGGACACAGTACTCAAGGCCCTATGGACGAAATCCTCAGATAATGAATTCCTGACCATCCGCATGCGAAATGGTAAGTCTGAAAATCTCCTCAGGGGCGAACTTATCACCGGAGCAATTATAGAAAGCATCGTCGACCGTGCGAAAGAAATGGCGATTAGAAGGACTCTCGCCAATTCTCCAAAAGAGGATATAGAATCTGGCTGGGTTTCGGGCATTGGAGAAAGTGACTTGCTCGCCGCCATGGAACAAGAATTCAAAGAGAACGAAATTTTCCCTAAGACAGACTCAATTGCCGACTGGCTCCAACTCCTTGACATTGAATCTGAGAGTGTGATGGACATTCGATCAAGCATAAACGCCAAGAAGAACCGGTTCCAACAAAAAAATATCGTGTGAATATTATTCACAAGTAGCGACAAATAAGCTCAAAAGGTGTCAGCATTTAGCCCTGGGTCGTTTTTACGATTCCGACCAAGTTAATTAGGAGCGGTGAATTGTTGAAGCAATTAGAGACTTCAGCTGCCCACAAGGGGTACCTGAAGCATGTAGGCACGTTAAGAGTATCGGGAAGTTTTTCTACCCATTTTGACATTGAAGTCATTTGTCTATTAAAAGGATCGCTCACCTACATCGTTGGCCGATCCGAAGTTGCGATGAACATCCCAGGTCGGATTCATACATTTTGGGGAGCCACTCCACATCGATTTTCAGAAGCAGAACGAGATACAGAGATTGCTATCTTCCGAATTCCACTGGCATCCTTTGCACTTTGGGAGTCTTCAAAACACCACATCAGTTCACTTGTTGACGGAAGCATCTTAACTGATGGGGGTCGAACAGCAACACCCGAAAAGATTCTTCAGTGGTCAGATGAACTTGAATCGACTAACTCCAACCTAGTAAACGCCTCAATCATGGAAATTCAGGCAATGGTGTGGAGATCCAATATTTTATCAACTACCAAAAAGACTTCCGCAGCTACAAGCTCTGATATTGATGCAGTTATTGCGATGTCCAAATTTATCTTTGGAAACCTCGAAGCAGTTCTCAATTCACAGCAAGTAGCCAAAGCCGTTGGACTACACCCCAACTATGCAATGAGAATATTCAAAAAGATTGCGGGAATGACAATCCAAGAATATGTGGTTGCTCACCGAGTCTCAACAGCTCAAAGACTTCTTCTTACCGATTCGGAACCAATAGAGATAGTCGGTAAGCGATCAGGATTCCAAAGCACGAGCCAATACTACGCTGTGTTCAAACAACAGACTGGATTATCACCGCTTCAATATCGTAAAAAATATGCTGCTTAAGCTGGACGAACAACAATTGGAAGAGGGAGTACCGGTGCATTTTGCACCTGGATGGCCATTAGCAACCACTCTTTTGCATACTCCAACTGCTCAGATGATTGAGCGTGAATTGTAGCGAGTGGCTGTCCTACTGTGACAAAATCGCCGACCTTAACATGAAGTTCTAGACCTACAGCTAGATCAATCTCGTCGGCTTTTGACTTTCTTCCCGCACCAATCTCAAGAGCAATCTCACCTATGATTTTCGCATCAACTTTAGCGACACATCCACTGGTATGGGTTGTATAAATTTCCTGTAAAGTCGATCGAGGAAGCCAAGAGTCATCGGTCAAATCAACAGTACCGCCCTGAGCAGCTATCCACTGTCGAGCTTTTTCAAGCGCCCGCCCACTCTGAAGTGTATCTTCAATCCTTGCCAACGCCTCACTGCCACTTCCTGCCATGCCACTGACCCTCAACGCAAGGGCTCCAAAATAGCGGCACAATTCACGGAAACGCTTTGAATTGGAGGAAAGCTCAGATTCAGGTAACGAGAGGACCCGTATCGCCTCTTGGACTTCAAGTGCATTTCCAACCGCTGAACCCAACGGCTGATTCATGTCCGTTATAGCAGCAAAAACCTTGAGCCCGGCTTGCTGACCAACTCGCGTAAGCGCAGCTGCAAGTTTTTCAGCATGATCAATGGTAGGGTTAAATGAACCTGTACCGCACTTCACGTCCAACACCACCGTTTCTGCACCGCCAGCGATTTTCTTGGACAGAATGGAACTAACAATCAATGGAAGTGAGCCAACAGTCTCAGTCACATCTCTCAATGCATACAGTGCTTTATCAGCGGGAGCCAAGTAGTGGGACTGTCCAGCGACGGCAATTCCAATTTTCTTTGCCTGGGCGACCATATCAGCAGGAGTCAAATTGGAGGAAAATCCTGGAATACATGTAAGTTTGTCAATAGTCCCACCGGTAATTCCTAGACCTCGACCACTCATTTTTATGACCGACAATCCGCAGGCCGCCAACAAAGGTGCCAGAACCAAGGTGGTTTTGTCACCAACTCCACCCGTGCTGTGCTTATCAACCCAAGGCTTCGGAACGCCAGTCAGATCTACGTGCTCACCACTCTTTGCCATCGCGAGAGTAAACATGGCAGTTTCGGCATCGGTTAAAGGCTTCAAGTAAGCCGCCATGAGCCACGCCGAAAGTTGATAATCGGGAATCTCACCACTTGCCGCTCCATTAGCAATGGCACGAAGTTCTTCTTCCGAATGGGCAATGCCCTCTCTTCGTTTAGCAATGATTGTTCTGAAGTCCATAAAAAACGTTTAATACGTGGCTAGTCGAAAGCTAGTAAGTCTATTTTAGAAGCCTTTGCTTAACCAGCAAATTCTTAGTTGCCATCCATGTCAACACTATAAAGCACATAGGAAGAATAAGCACAATCCCAACGAATTCAAACACAGAACCTTTCTTAACCTTTGACCTGCCTGGAGCTAACATTACAGGTATCAAGAATGCCAAAGGTAGCCCTAACAAGAGCAGAATTCCACTTCGAATAGATTGCACAGAATAGTCTTGCGACCCAAGAGACCACGAGACAGGTACTAACCAGATAACACCTGCGAGTAACGATGCTGAAAGCAAGTACCACCCAGCACGCTGTTCTCCTTTCCTGTGCAATTCCTCAAGGGGGTTCATTTCAAAATGTCTCGAAAATTATAGGGTGGGGCAAAATTGCCCTTTTCGGTGATGATATACGAAATGAGTTCTCCTGGGGATACATCGAATCCTGGATTAAACACAGGACACCCTTCTGGTGCCACCGGTACATCTTCAATATGGGTTATTTCTGTAGCCGAACGCTCCTCAATAGGAATATGCGAACCATCTGGCAAGGTGGGATCAAAAGTTGAACTTGGCGCAGCAATATAGAAAGGAATCCCATGGTGATTTGCTAACACCGCGAGCATGTAGGTTCCTATTTTATTGGCAGTATCACCGTTCGCAGCAATTCTATCCGCACCAGCAATCACACAGTCAACTTTCCCAGCCACCATCAATGACGCCGCCATTCCATCGGAAATCGAATGGAATGGTATTCCATCGTGCATCAGTTCAAAAGCGGTAAGCCGTAACCCCTGTTGCCTTGGTCTGGTCTCGCAACTCCAAACGTGGATTTGCTTGCCTTCCTGGTGTGCAGACCGAATCACTCCAAGTGCAGTGCCATGTCCAGCAGTTGCAAGTGCACCCGTATTACAGATGGTCATGATGTTTGCTCCATGTGGAATCAATTGAGCACCATTTCGGCCAATGCTCAAGTTCATTTCTAAATCCTCTGATTCGATACTCCTTGCCTCCGCCAAAATAACCTCTGGCTCTGAACTTCTAAGATCTCTAATTCGATCTAAAGCCCAAAATAAATTCACCGCAGTCGGTCTGCTTGCCCGCAACACAGCATCAGCCTCCACAAGGTCAGCACCAGAAAATGCTGCAAGTGCCATACCGTATGCCGCAGCTATTCCGATTGCCGGCGCACCTCGAACCACCATATCGCGAATTCCTTCTGCCACACTATCAGCGGTCGAATAAGAAATCCACGATTGCTGGTGGGGAAGAATACGCTGGTCGAGCATCTCCAGCGTGCCATCTTTCCAAATGAGAGGCTTAAGCACTTCTAAAAGGTACCCCTTTCAGCTTGAATCACAGGCGTGTAAACCGTCCATCCCTCAAGTTCGTCAACTCCATCCGGCACCAGCAACAAGTTTGCGTTCAGCTTTTTAAATCCATCAAATGCTTCATAAGCACCAATAAGTGCATCCAAAAAATCTCCAAGGCCATCATCAAGCACCTTCGCTTTATCAACATCACTTACCAGAATAGGGAGCTTTCCAAGCACTTTTGCCCGTAACTCTGCCTTGCTCTGATGACTGTTTGTTACGTTACGCGAGGGGTTCTTATACGACTTCCAAGCGATAACTGTCCGAACAAAAGGGGTGCAATAAATCTCAAAAATAGTAGTTGAAGAAGTTGCCAATCTTACCGGCCAAATAGACGCTTGTGATCGAGCAAGAATCGGAATCAGAATCGGCGGATTAAACATCTTCATTGAGGACACCGACTCTGTTACTCTATCCGCACTGCGTAGCGGCTCCTTTTGGCCAGCAGGTCGAAGTCGACGAAAGTCATCCGCAAACGACAAAATCCGTTCAAGTCCCAACGCTTCGATCTGATGCGCTTGAGCTGTCCAATCACCAATCAAGCCCAAAGCATCCCTAAACTCTGGTGGATATCCAAACGGCGCATCAATCCCAACCACTGAGTCAGTTAACTCACCAATCCACTGCTCAAAATCGGTCAACGTCTCGAGCAAGACGAATTCATTGAGAAAGAGCTTCTTTTCTCCACTTTTATCAGCATGCTCTCTACACACAGAGATAACTAACGGCTTCCTTTTAGATGGTGAACTAGTAAAGTCCACACCATAAAATTTCATTTGAAAAGCAACCGAATAGCAGCACGTGGCCCTGTTTTAACCACTCGACTCAATTGAGTTGCCATAATGGCCTTCCCCTCCTGCTCAATCGCCTCATCGATTAACTTAACAGGTTGAGCATCATCTAAAAAATCTACCAAAAGTTCTTTCCGTCTTTCACTTAGTTGGGTCAATCTCGCTACAAAGGGAGATTGAATCTGAACTTGAAAGTCGTTCAGATTCCCGGTTTGAGCCCGATCACTTTCTAAAGTTCCAAGTTTGCCAAGCTCAACTTTCACCGCTTCCAATCTATTAGCGGGGAACAGTAAAAATGCACCATGCAGCTCCACGTCCCCACTCTCCAAAACGTGTTCAAAAATCCGACCAGAACCACCCATTGAGTTTGCAACGATACTCGCACGAATCGAGGCAGCTTTGGGATCATCGGCATTGCACTTTATCGCCAAATAAACTTCGTTGTCAGAAGATTCAACTGTCGTGCTCGTACTCACCATCCCTGGCTTTTGAGAAAGAACGGGTTTGCTATTCCCTGTCTGCTTAACTCCTCGAATATCGGGCAACTGCTGGCTCGTTGCAGGATCAAGCGGAACAACCTCGCCAGAGGCTGTAACCCCAAACGACTTAAACTCGCCATTCAGCGGCTTAGGTATGGAGCTCCCTTGAGCATTGGCCATCCGTTCAACCATTTTTGCTTGGATGGCAGTCGGTGGCAAAGGAAAGCCTCCATTCAACGGTTTCCATGGGTCGTACTCTTCAACCGAATTCAACTCACGAAACTTGATCTGATAAGCGACGGCACTCTTATCCGGCATCTTTGCTGCCTTCATAGCTCCATCAACCTGGTTAAAAACTCCACCATCAATGGGAACATTGGTCTCAGGCGAAGCAACGGAAGATGTCTGCCCATTGGGTTTATTGGCGGATGGACCTGAATCAGCAACGTATTTTCCCGCGATTACGCCAGCCAATAAACATCCCATAGCAATGAACAATCGATGACGATAAAATGGTTCAAGTAGAGGACCACGAGCCGCCTTCTCCCGCGACATCACTTCTTCAAAGGCATTGGGATTGATTGGTTCAGGAGTTGTTTTTTGAACAGGTTGACTACTGATGACTCGATTCATAGGCGTCTTGCTTCCGCTTTGCGAGGCTTCATAGGATGGCAAGTTCGGAGGATTCGGTTCCATAGCAAAGTTAACAGGTCAATCAATTCAACTAATAGAAGTTTCCACTCTATAAATCGGTTAAAAATTCCCAATTCATAACTTTCTACCCGCTAAGCAGCGAACTGTTTCCCACAGAAATTCATTGTAATGGAGATTCCGTGCTATCTTTCTCATACTTTGCATTTATTTCGCTGTCATTCTCGCGTAACCCTAACTAAACTCACCCTTGCGTTA
>JAPLCS010000199.1 GCA_026392145.1 Fimbriimonadales bacterium
CAAGGGAGCTGGTAGGTGCGACGACTGTGGTTCAAGCGGTAGTGTTAGAAGCGCTGAAGTTTGCTCTAGATGCGACAAGGGCTGATCTAGAAGAGTTTGCAAAAGGTGCTTCTATTTGAACATAGAAGCACCTTTTTTTGATTGAAATTTGTTCGGTTTCCTTACAGAACGGTGAGGGACTCACAGAACGGTGAGGAATTCGAGGAGGACGCCATCTGGGTCGCGGATGAAGCAGTAGCGGACTCCGAGGTCGGTGTTGATGGTTGGTGGGGTGACAAGGTCTAGTTCCTTTCGATCGAGTTCTGCCCATGTGGCGTCAAGGTCTTCGACGGCGAAAGCGATGTGCTTGAGTCCTTGCACGCTGAATGAGTGGAGGACGTCTTGGTCGTGGACGGGGGTGGAGTCGGAGTCGGCTTTTTCGAACAGTTCGATTTCGTATTCGCCGTTGTTGATGTAGGCGATTTTGAGTTGCTAACTTTCGATGTAGGTTTGTGATCGGACTGTGAACCCAAAGTGGTCGTGGTACCAGGCGATCGAAGCGTCCATGGAGCTTACAGAAATTCCAACATGGTGGGGGAACAGTCGAATCATGAGCTCCTTAGTTGTACACTATATTCCAGCGATATTTCGAATTTGGATATCGTGAGACTGATATTTTAGACTTGGCCCCAAGATGTTTGTTGTTCGTGCTTTTTATCATTTCGTGGACTTTCCAGATTTTGCTGATCACCGGTCGGCGTTGACTGAATTGACGAATGGGTTGGGCATGGCGGGGACGATTTTGCTGGCTCCGGAGGGAATCAATTCGACGATTTCTGGGACCCAGGAGGCGATGGATACGTTCTGGAGCACTTTGACGGCGGATTCGCGGTTTCAGAATGTGGATTACAAGGACTCCTTCCACGAGATTCAGCCTTTTCGGCGGATGCTGGTGAAGCTGAAGAAGGAAATCATTACAATTCGAGAGCCATTGGCGAACCCGAACGTTGCGAAGGGTGAGTATGTGACACCGGAGGAGTGGGATGCGTTGATTTCGGATCCTGATGTTATTTTGGTGGATACCCGCAACGATTATGAGTTTGCTGAGGGGACGTTTAAGGGTGCGGTGAACCCGAAAACGAATTCGTTCGGTGAGTTTCCGAAGTGGGTAGATGAAAATTTAGACCCTGCGAAGCATAAGAAGGTTGCGATGTTTTGCACGGGTGGGATTCGGTGCGAGAAGGCGTCGGCGTATATGCTGGCGAAGGGGTTTGAGGAGGTTTATCACCTGAGGGGTGGGATTTTGAAGTACCTCGAAGAGATTCCTGAGGAGCAGAGCTCTTTTGAGGGCGCTTGCTATATTTTTGACCACCGTGGGGCGATTGTGTCGGGTTTGAAGCCTGTTGATAGGAAGTTTTTGGATGAGCGAGAGCAGTGGCGTCTTGAGGCTTCGGAGGAGTCAGTTGGTTGAGACCAACCAGTCGTAGTCAGCATCCAAATCAAATTTTTGCCAAATCTTGATTTTATTTGATTGGCCGGCCACGCCAGCAACATAATCTCCTGTCGGTGAACAAGCAATGATACTTCCACAAAAATCCTCTTCGATTGTCGAGACTAATTCGCCTGTTTCCACGCTACTTAAACACAAATTAAAATCTTCTCCAGTGCTCAATAAATATCGATTGTCAGAGGAAAAATCGATTGAGTTGATGTGATCCCAATGAGGATTTTGAATCGGTAATTGTTCAAAACTATTTGTTTCGAAAAGTTTAATTTTTGCATCCATGCCACCACAAGCGATGTAGTCACCATTAGATGATACGGCCATCGTCAACACTTCTTGTGAGTCAGCTTGAAGTGAATGTTTCACACTCATTTTGAAAGAATCTACAATCAAGATTCTGCCATCCTCACAGACGCAGTAAAGATATTTGCTATCTCTCGAGAATTTAATCTGAGTGATAGAGATTGAGTTTTCCCATTCCCATTCTCGTACCAAAGAATCAGTTTTCAAATTCCATATGATAACTTGGTTACTTTTCTCTAAGAGAATAGCGACTAGACTTCCACTTTGAGGAAACGCTATATCAGAAATTAAACTACTGAACTCTAATTCAAGTTGAACTCGACCTGTCTTTACCTTCCACAGGTATACCGAACTTAAAGATGCACAAGCAAAAGTCCTTTGGTCAGAAGAGAAAGCTAGTTTCGTTACACTAGACAATTCGTTAAATTTTTCCATAGAAGCATGGACAAATCCAGTTGCTAAATCCCATAGCCTTATGGTGCCGCTCCAATCACCACTCGCTAAAATTTTGCCACAAGGTGTGAATGCTAAAGAAACGATTTCATGCGTATGTCCAATTTTATCTGGGAAATAGGAATCGAACGTAAACATCTCCTAACAACGATACTCTGTTTTTTAATGTATGAACATTTTTCAATTAAGTTAGTGAGCCACTTTATTGAGACTGTAAGTTTGTAAAGACAATGTATATCTAGAGAGTAGTGAGATAATCACTACTTCCTTACTATGATTGCAGCTTGAAGATAAAGCGGGCGTTGCCGAGGGCGATTTCGGTTCCATCTACTAGGTCGGCGATTTCGATTTTTTCGAAGTCATCAGCGAGGACAAAGGTTCCGTTCGAGGAGCCGAGATCGTGTATTTTCCATATGCCATCTTCGCAGGTGATTTTGGCGTGCTTGCGGCTGACGTAGACGCCTTCGGGAAGCGAACCTAGGTCAATATCGATGGGACCTACTGAGGGGTCGAAGCGACCGATGATGCATGGACTGTGGACGGGAAAAACTTCCTCGGTTTCGGCTCCGTTGCGTTTGACGATGAGGGTTGGGGTGGCAACTGGAGAGGCTTCTGCGGCAGAGTCGGAAGTGGGGTCTAGTTCGGTGAAAAGATCCTCAACTGGGTTGCCGGTGATTTCGTCGGAGCCGATGTGGTTAGACATTCTTTTTACATAATAATCTGCTTCCACCCAAAATGAGTGCAGAAAGGGAAAAAGATGGCACTAAAGTGCCAAGACTGAATTCGGAGCCGAATGCTTTGACGTTCATGAGCGGGTTGCCAGAGCGGATTGCGAATGCCATCCAGCCGATGGCGAGGAGGCAGGGTAGAACCATGCCAATGGAGAGCCAGGTGGGGTTCCAACGTGATGAACTTCGGTAGCTGAGGACAAAGGGAATGAGGAGGGAACCGATGACGGCTCCTGCCCAACCGTACCAGAGGGCGACTACGCTTTGACCCGAGATGAGAGCGATGGGAATCGCGAGGGCGAGAGAGGCGACGATTCCCCACTGGGTGAATTTGGTCTCGGTATTTTGAGGGGAGATGCGGCCGATGATTTCTCTGCCGATGGTGCCTCCGGCGACGAGAGCGTAGCCGCAGCAGGCACTGAGGATGGTGCCGAGGATGCCGATGACGAAGAGTCCTTTGATGCCTGCGGGGAGGGCGGTTTCTGCGAGTGAGGGGAAGAGCATCATGCCGCTCACGTTGGTATCGATTTTTGTGCCGATGGTATTTGCTTTGAGGTGAAGGGCGTAGATGGCGCAGGAGATGGACAGGAAGTCGAAGGCTGCCCAGCAGAGGATGCTGACGAGGATTCCTCGTTTGCCGATGGTAGGTGATTGGGCGGAACTGACACGTTGGTGGAACCCTGGGTCTACGATGGTCCATGCGCCGAGGATGAAGAAGGAAATGATGTTGATCCAGTCGGCTCCGCCGGTGAAAGATTGGG
>JAPLCS010000347.1 GCA_026392145.1 Fimbriimonadales bacterium
TCGTGATAATGAATCTTTACGATCGTTGGACGAAATACGAGTCGATATAGACCAGGTTGACCAAGAACTCATCCGTCTCCTTTCGCGTCGAGCGGAGTTGGCTATCGAAGTTGGAAAAACTAAAGGTCTTGATGGCAAACCATTCTTCACACCAGAACGCGAACGGGCCATCTTTGAAAAAATTTCAAACACCAACCCCGGCCCTCTCCTTCCAAAACAATTACGTTCAATTTTCAGAGAAATCATCTCCGCAGCAAGAGCGGCAGAAAAGCCACTGAATGTTTCCTTTTGGGGTCCTACCGGCACCTTCACCAATATGGCTGCACTGCAAACTTTTGGTAGCTCCACTATCCTAACGCCTCAAGACTCTATTCAAGATGTGTTTTATGCGGTAGAGAGTGGCAAGGCTGACTATGGAGTGGTGCCCGTTGAAAACTCCGTAGCGGGCGTCGTCCCCGAAACACTTGATATGTTTCCTCAAACCAACGTCAAAATCTGTGCCGAGGTTTACATTCCAATCAGCCATCAACTTGTATCTGTGGCTGGTTCACTTTCCGAGATCAAACGTGTTTATGCCGGTCCCCAACCAGCAGCTCAATGCAAGCGATGGCTAAGAATGAACCTCCCCAACGCAGAAATTGTTGAAGTAGTTCCCACCGCCAAGGCCGCTCAAACCGCACTTGAAGACAGAGAAAGTGCAGCAATCGCCAATCGGCTGGGAGCTGAGACCGTCGGAATCCCCATCTTGCAAGAAAACATCGCCGACAATCCTTCTAATCGCACGCGATTCTTGGTCATTGGCTATAACGAACCCACGAACACCGGAAAAGATAAAACAAGTGTCATGTTTAATCTCCGTCACAGACCAGGTGAACTATATCGAGCTCTGGAAGCATTCTTTGAGCATGGAGTAAATCTCATGATGATTGAAAGTCGCCCCGCACCTCGCGGAGCCTTTGAGTACATTTTCTATGCTGACTGCATGGGACACCGCACCGATGAACCCTTCGTGGCAGCTATGGACAAACTCAAGAGCCAAGCACTAGAAATCACCATCCTGGGAAGCTATCCTCTTGTTGAGTCCGACTAACTGACCCAGATTAACATGAGCTACTTGAATCTAGAACGAGAAGTTCAGCGTCCAAACCGCTGAGGCTCCATCAATCAGACCAACGCCCACAAACATCTTGGCAGGCTCACCCTTGTAAACCAAAAAGGGAGCACTGGTACCAAAGTAGGCCATATGCTTCCAACCGAATCGATCGTACTCAAGAACATACTTTAGTCGCTCATTAAAGCTATGAGTATGGTTAGCAAAGAACCCTTGGAACCTTAATTCACCCTTACCGAGAGTTAAGTAATTACCGTCAGCATATTCACATGTTGCTGCGACATAAAAAGAACGGCTGAACTTCTTGTCTGTAGGTTCACCTTCACCAGCATTCTGCCCTCTGCCATCAATGTTATGAACCCCAAAACTCAGCCCCCATCTTCCACCCGTGGGCATCTTGGGGTTGAACTGAAGATGTTGAACACTGTCAAGCCGCGAACTCATCCACAAAGATGAAAAAGTGAATGTGCCGAGCGAGGTATTCATCCCAACAAGTAATTGAGCCGATCCTCCAGAATTCACACCAGTGTCTGCAGAATAGCCTATCATTCTCAGCTTCTTATCAGCACTTCGGTTTCCAAGACCAAAGACATACTCTCCACCTCGTAAGCCATGACCAATAGGTGTCGTAAGCGAATAAGCACCATTAAAACCAACATGACCATCTCGAGTCACACCAAACCCGGCTCCTGCCAAGCCACTTAAGTCTCGAAATTGAGGATAGGTATCAGGTCCGGTAAAACCGGCTTGAGCATAGGCAGAGCCAATGGCTACCACCCCAAAACCAATAACTGCTCCAAATCGCAGAGAAACACAAGAGAAATTCCTACCCACATGCGAATTATATACAGTCATCTTAAATTCTTCAACTTATCTCGCATAAATGACAGGAAAGCCTCAACCAACTTTCTGTCATCAAACACCTTTTCATACAGGTTACCGGTAACCTATTACAAGCGGTGAATCCTAAAGTTGTATTTGTGGTCGGTACCCGACCAGACAGTATTAAAACCTTGCCCGTAGCTCTGGAAATGAGTCGCCATATAGGTATTGAGACCGTCATCGTTTCCACAGGACAACACAGGGAAATGCTTGACCAAGTTTTTGAAACATTTGGGATAAAGCCCAACATCGATTTGGGTCTCATGAAACACGGTCAAAGCCTTTCAGAAATGACCTCGCGAATGATCGACGCCCTTAGCTCAACGTTTTCAGAACTCAAACCACAATATGTAGTTGCTCAAGGTGACACGACTACCACCTTTGTCGCCAGTTTGGTCGCCTTTTATCACCAAATTCCGTTTGGTCATGTGGAAGCAGGACTCCGCACTCGAGACGTATGGAACCCCTTTCCTGAAGAATTCAATCGACAAGCGACTTCCCTCATTACAAAGCATCACTTTGCCCCAACCCAAGCGTCAGCACAAAATCTCGTAGATGAACGCATTGACGCAGAGTCAATCTTCGTTACTGGCAACACAGGAATTGATGCTGTGCTTCATGTTGCCAAGCAAACTAAGCAGACGTGGTATCCCAACTCCACCGAAAAAATCATTCTTATGACAATGCACCGCCGAGAAAACTGGGGTGCACCAATGAGAGAAGTTGCAGCCGCCACCCGGCATCTTATTGATGAATATCCGGAAACTCGCCTTGTTGTAGCTATGCACCGGAACCCGACTGTACGCACAGTCCTCGAATCCACGCTTGGCGGACATTCAAGAATTGATCTCATCGAACCTCCGGCGTATGAATCTTTTGTGAAGCTTATGGAACGATCAACATGGATTCTCACAGATTCGGGTGGAGTGCAAGAAGAAGCCCCTTCCTTTGGAAAGCCACTTCTCGTCTTACGTGAAACTACCGAACGCCCAGAAGGGGTAGACGCAGGCTGCGCCAAGCTGATAGGCACTAGCGGTCAAGCCATATTAGAGAACGGCAGACGTTTAATGGCCGACGATGCATTCTTTGATTCAATGTCCGAAGTCAAAAATCCATACGGGGACGGAAAAGCATCACAAAGAATCTGCGATGTTATCGTCAAACATCTAAAAAAGTAGTTATTGATACTAATTTTATCTCCTACTACTAATAAACCAAAAGACAAAAAAGCTCAACTTGCTTATTTTTGAATTATTAGTTCAAGCTAATAAGTTTTTTGAATTCAATCAACGCGTTTCGCTCATTAACACCAATTTCAAATGACATCGTCTCTAATAAGTATTTTTCCGTTTTCTGTCGATCCCAACCAGAACGAAGCATAGCATCTGCAATTACATGTTCCATCTCAATTGGCTCTTTCGAACGTAGGTATGCCTCGTTTAGCTGGTCAGGCAACTCACCCAAGTCGACACCTCGCTTTGCTGTCCACACTGCCCAAACAAATGGCAAGCCTATTAACTGGGTCCAATGTTCTCCAAGGTCATACACATACAAATCACCAGCATCCTGGTCCATACCGATGTCCCCAATCAAAATTCCTGCATCACATTCATTAAGCATTTGTTCGAGAATAGGCGACATTACCTTTGTGACTGGATGTACTCCACTAGATCTCAAAATTCCCAGCGCAAGCGCATTACTTGTCATCGAACTTTGGTCAAGTGCCAACGACTCTATCTGGTCCATCGGCACCTTAGAAAACATCCTCACGCTATCAACATGCCCTTGAGAGACAATTCCAACATCACTAATCTGAACTAAGTCATCCCTGCGCAAAACTTCGATACTAGACACCAAAATAGCGCTCACCTCACCGTTCTCAAGCAAAGCGGGAAGTTCTGAAGGAACTGCATAAACCACCTCAACTCCAAGGTCTGGAAGCGCCCAAACGAGCGGTCGCGCATTAACATAAGGCACACTTCCAACTCGCATCTTCACCCTTTCTTCTACGATTCTCACAGATGGTTATGCTACTTTCCCTTAATTTCAGGTTTTCGAGCCACCGCTACCAAGCTACTGCCCCATGGTAAATCAAACTTGGACATTAACCATGCTTCAAAACGCTGAATATAACCGAGCAAAGTACTAACAAATCCAGGAACCTTTGGCAATTTAGCCTCAGCCGGTCCACTCTTTATGCGCCCAATCAGCCTTGACAGCATCACCAAAGGAAAGAGTAAAAAGATGTGATAGCTCAGCCGTTCTAATTCAAAACCCGCAGATTTCAACAGTTTTCTCACTTGTGTGCGATGATATCTGCGTTGGTGCATGAGTGCAACATCATGAGGACCCCAAAGCCATTGATAGGCGGGTACGTTCATCAAGAAAACCCCACCAGGCTTCAAGACGCGAAAAATTTCCGCTAACGCACAGTCATCTTTGGGCACATGCTCAATCGTATCAAGCGAAACGACTACATCAAACTGCTCAGACTTGATTGGCAAGCACTCGGCATCTGCACGCATCAACCGTGTCAGACCACGCTCATGTGAGAAATCGAGAGCATCTTGGCTAAAATCAGCTCCAAAAACAGTTCCAAATTGGGCAAATGAATCCTGTCCTTTACCCGTTCCACACCCTACATCCAGGATTTTGCCATCACTTGGGGCATATTGACTTAACATCTGCAAAGCCAGTTCACGACGGGCCACAAACCACCAATAGCGGTCTTCCAACTCATACATCCTCGCATATTCTGCGCTTTGCACCGGCTACGATTCTAGCTGATTATCGTCCCTTGAAACCGGAGATTCTCTGAGAAAAACAATCGCAACCATGCCATCCTGAGTTTCTGCGTGACTAACCGTTGCCTCAATCCGAATGGGTGACCCATCCAACTTTCTCGCGATAACTCCATGGTGGTCTCCCATTTTTCTGCGCTTGGGATCACTAAAATACTTCTCTCGGTGAGCTCGATGAGTTTCGTGTAAGGAGTCGGGAATGAAATTTCCCACTCTCAATCCAGGGAATTGGGTGACCTCGCACCCCAGCAACTCTGCAGCAGCTTCGTTACCACCAATAATGTTGCCCTGACGGTCAACAAACACCACACCATCGGGAGCGTGTTGAATGAGCGAGTGAAAGTCTGCATTCAGTTTAGAAGCCTGCGTAAGCTGCTCAGCCAAATGTTGGTTCTCTTGCCGCAACGTCTCAATACGTTCCGAAACAGACCCTTCCACATATTTAGCAACCAACTCAGACCGAGAAAGAGCCCCCATCTTCTCACGAACTCGTCCCCAATAAGTACCAACCGTGCCAACGCTTATTCCAAGTTCATGCGCAATCCCCTGGTCGGTCAAACCACGCGCTGCCATTTGGAGCATTTGGTTTTCTCGTTCAGAAAGTCTAGAAGTACCCATAACGGTTGACTCAATCGGTTAACTGAAAAGTAAATCGAAAGCAGGTGCCAACTATTCTACGAGACAAACCCCTTCAAAGGAGTAAAACACCCAAACTGTTGCCGAGAAACTCAATGAACTACTGTCCATAACGCTGGTGGTAGCGATCCCACCATTTCTCAACCTCTTGTTGGGCGATTGGCACTGGTGCACCAAGCTGAAAAGCGAGATACATCGTCTTTGCCACATCCTCAACCATCACTGCTGCTTTGAGTGCCCCAGCAACCGAATTCCCCCAGGTGAACACACCATGGTTACCCAACAGAATGGCAGGCCCACGCCCTCGATACTTTAAAATCCCCTCTCCGATGTGGTCTCCTTCGTTATCAATGTAAGGAGTGCAAGGAATTTCACCACCAAACTCATCCGAAATCGCGGTCAAGGCACACGGAATAGAACGATGAACTGCAGCAAAGGCGGTCGCATAGTTGCTGTGCGTGTGAACCACACTGCTTAAACTCGAATCATGACGATACAGAAACAAATGGTGGGAAAGATCTACGCTTGGTTTGAGTTGATGAGCCATAACTTCACCACTTTCCAAATCAACTTCAACAAGATTCTCAGGCGTTATGAGTTCATAGTCCATCCCGCTCGGCTTAATAACCACCCGGCCAGATACAGGATCAAAACCACTAACATTCCCAGAATGCATCGTCACCAAACCCGCCTTAGGAAGCATCTTATTCGCCCAGCAAACTTCCTCTCTGAGCGATTTCAGAGTTGCTGAACTACTCATGCAGTCACCTCTCGCTGAATCTGAAGCAATGACTTCATGACGCCACTCAAATCAACACAGTGTCCTTCGATGCCAAAGGCGTCATGGAGCAAGGAATACACCTCGAACAAGCGGTTGTATATTTCTACAGATGGGCTAGTCGGCACATAAACCTGATTCTTCATGCCAGTCATAACGGCAACAGCGTCACCAACATTTGAGTGTCCACCTCCAGCAACAGAGGCCATGATTGCCGAACCTAATGCACATGTTTGAGCAGACCGACTCAGTTGAATGGTGCGGTTGAGAACATCAGCATAAATTTGCATGGCCAGTGGACTCTTTTCACCAATTCCTCCGCAAACAATCACCTTGTCGATACGGACTCCACCCTCCTCAATACGATCGATAATTTTTTTCGCACCAAAAGCCGTCGCTTCAATCAAAGCACGATATATTTCAGCCTTCGAAGTATGTAATGTCTGCCCAACAATGAGCCCCGACAACAAGGGGTCGACTAAAATAGTTCGATTCCCATTATTCCAGTCAAGCGCCACCAAACCACTCTCACCAGGCTTGAGTAATTCAGCTTCAGTAGTCAGTTCCTCATGGGACCCACCCAAATGATTCACGCACCAATTGAATAAATCGCCAACCGCACTTTGCCCCGCCTCAATCCCCATGTATCCAGGTACCACTGAGCCTGGCACGATGCCACATACACCTTCTATATCAGGCGTATCTGCGCCTCCAATCAGAATGTCGCAGGTGCTTGTACCCATTATTTTCACCATTGTGCCGGGTTCCACTCCACTTCCCACGGCACCTAAATGAGCATCGAACGCCCCCACAGCAACAGGAATTCCGGCAGGTAAACCCACCGCATTAGCATGAATTTCCAACAAGTGACCCGCAACTTGATCTGCCGTCAGAGTATGTGAATAAAGCCTTGAACGAAGTGCCGCCAGGGCAGGATCCAATTCGCTCAAAAACTCCTCACTTGGCAACCCTCCCCAAGTTTCACTAAACATTGCCTTATGTCCAGCAGCACAAATACCCCGTGGAATAGTCAAAGGATTTTGATTGCCCACCAGCCATCCCGGAA